>CAZHJO010000010.1:0-24633 GCA_964532755.1 uncultured Maribacter sp.
ACTGATCTGAATTTCATATCCCTTGCTGCCCAGCCCAAAGATTCCAAAGCGTTAACATTGTCTTTCAGTGCTCGATAGGAGATTCCCGCAAGATAATTTGCCGCTGTGTTGTATGTATCTATTTTAAGAACGGTATTAGCGTAGCCAAGGGCTTTTTCGTAATTGGTTCTGCGGAATTCAAGCTCAGCCAATTTAATTAGCCCTGCTTGATGGGAAGGGTCTGTTTGCACTAACTGGGATAGTTTTTCATGGGCCAACTTATACGCTCTGTATTCCAAAGCTTCAATACCTTCAAATAGCAGTTGTTCGGATTTTGATATTTTTAAAGTTTTGTCCTTATCAAAGGATCTCTTTAACTGATTTTTGGTAGGATCTATCTGATAGTTCAACCCTGTGCCATCAAGTACAACGGAAACTATATCCTTTGAATTCACGGTGATTGTCTTAGAAAAAATTTCCATTGGACTTAATTTAAGTCTTTCAGAGAAGATAACTTTCCCGTTTACTGCAATCTTTATTTCATTATCCAATGGCTGAAGTGCGTTGAGACCGATGTACGTTTTATTATCCTTGATTTCTACATTAAGTACACCATGTTCTGAAGCATCTACCATGCCTCCGATTTCTTTGTACGGAAACCATATTTCATTCCAACGGTCCATGGTATAAGGATCAAAACCTACTTGACTAATTGGATTTATGGCTTTGCTGGGGGAATATTGATCGAACAATCTACCGGCCTGAAATTCAATATATTGCCCATCAGAATCAGTTAACAGATCCTCCCAAATTCCACCTCCACGGGATAAGTCCCATAACCATAATTTCTGGCCTGGCATTTCTTCATAAAGTGCCCATTGGCCAAAACCGAATTTGCTATCATGGTAATATCCCCCGAAAAAGTCATTGTATTCCCCTACAATATGATACGATTTTGAAAGTCCGAATGTGTTGTTTTTATAATGCGATAGATTTCTTCCTTTGGGATCTATTGGCCAATCATGGGCGTTACCATTATGCTCTACATATTGGTTTCCGGGAATAAAGAACTCTAGATCATAGGTTGCTTCCGCAGCGGCCGTCATCCAATTGTAATAGGATTCTGTAATAGGGGAGGCGTTATACCATGAGGCATTGGTCTCAAAATAGGCCTTATCTTTTTCTAGCCTGATTTCAACCGTCCATCTGGTATTAGAAGGTAAATCGAGGTTACCAACAATACAACTTACGCTTCCATCAGAATTTGTTCTTGTCGTATAGTCTACAGGTGTTGCTGTTGAAGGATGATGTCCGATAATTCCAAAATTGAATTCAATTCCACCAGAGGTCCAGGGTCCACGCATCGCGATATTCCTGAACTTAACGACTTCATTTTTATATAAAAACTCCTCTTCTGTACTTTTTTCCACGGCGCCCCAGACCTTACCGCCAATTTCAGGCAATACAAATACTTTGATATAGTCATTCTCAAGTGTTACGACCTTCCAATCTTTCTTTTTTGAAGTGTGCTCATATTCCTCGAATTTAAAGTAAGGGAATATTTTGGAATTTTCAGCCAAAATTGGTACTGGGTCAGGTTTGCCAAATCCATAGGTGTCCAGAGACTTTGTTTCTTCACTAATCGTAACCGATTGAGCCGCTGCACTCAAGGAGAATAATGGAATTGCAATAAGGGCTATTTTTTGAACAAGTGAATTCATTGCTAGTTTTATTTTGGATATTCAATTTCCTCGGTGCAGGAAATGGTTTCATATTGAATCTTTCTCTTCCTATTCAATCTAATTAATCTGTTGCAAACGTCTTTGTTTTGGCCTCAATGTAGATGCAATGGATTCCTATGAAACCTTACCTCATTTATGCAATACTTTGAGGATTATTGCTTTTGTAGGTATAAAACTAGAGAAATAATTTCTATGTGAAGAACGACCCTTATGGGTTTAAACAAGAAATATTTAATTAATAGGGGGTTTTTTCAGTAAACGGTCGAATGCCTCAAAAGCCACAGCCATTATAATAACCAAGGCAGAGCCTATAAAATTCAACCATAAATAGCCCAATTTTTCTTGACCAGACGGATAAATATGAATCAAGTTATAGTAAGTAATACAGATTAAAATTTGCGTTAAAATTGCAGCAAAGAAGACAGCATTGCCTTTTACATATTTAAAGAAAAATGCCAGAAGGAAAATACCTAAAACATTGCCATAAAATATGCTCCCAATGATATTCACTAACTGTATTAAATTATCGAAGAGGTTAGCGATACAGGCGATTAAGATGGCAACCACACCCCAAAGTAATGTAAAGGCCTTGGAAGCTAGTACATAATGCTTCTCTGGTAAAACCTGCACTTTATTTCTTTTGTATAAATCCAAGGCTGTTATGGTTCCCAATGCATTCAATTCAGATGCTGTGGAAGACATGGCAGCCGATAGAATTACCGCTAACAATAAACCTATTAGACCTTTAGGTAAATTATTCAAAATGAAATGGATAAAGACATAATCCTTATCATTGGTTTCGACGGAATCGTCAGCTTGTTTAATCAATGTTTTTGCAGCTGCCCGGTTCGTACTATCTTTTTTATTTATACTGATTATCTGCATTTTGGCAGCTTCAATCGCCGTGTATTCCTTTAACTCCAATGCCATTGAGAATTTATTCTGGGCAATCGTTTTTTCGGTTTCCAAGACCGCCTGCCTTTCTTGGAGTACTCTGTAATCATCAGCATATTCAGAATTCAAAACCCCCTCGGTAGCAACTGGATTAAAATTCAAAGGTGAAGCATTGTATTGATAAAAAACAAAAACCATAACACCTACGAGTAATATGAAGAATTGCATCGGTATCTTGAATACAGCATTGAAAATTAGTCCCCATTGACTTTCCCTCATTGATTTTCCGGACAAATAGCGCTGAACTTGACTTTGATCTGTTCCGAAATAGGCTAAGGCAAGGAAGAGACCACCAGTGATTCCACTCCAGAATGTATATCTACTTTTGGTATCAAAACTAAAGTCAAGGATATTGAGTTTATCACTCGCTCCGGCAATTTTTAGTGCTTTGCTAAATCCTATATCTTCAGGTAAGTATCCTAAAATAAAGAAAAAGGCAATGAACATTCCCGCAAAAATGATGAACATTTGTTGCTTATGGGTAACACTGACTGCTTTGGTGCCTCCCGAGACCGTATAGATGATCACTAAGGTTCCAATAATAATGTTCAAAGTTCTTAGATCCCAACCGAGTACGGCAGAAAGAATAATTGAGGGTGCAAAAATTGTTATACCAGCTGCAAGTCCGCGTTGAATTAAGAAAAGAATGGCAGCCAATGACCTGGTTTTAAGGTCAAATCGGTTTTCAAGGAATTCGTAAGCCGTATAGACCTTTAACTTATGATAAATGGGTACAAATACCAGACAGATGATTATCATGGCCAGGGGCAGTCCAAAATAAAATTGAACAAAACCCATACCGTCATGAAAAGCTTGCCCAGGGGTTGATAGGAATGTGATTGCACTTGCTTGGGTAGCCATTACTGACAAACCAATTGTCCACCATTTTGATTGGTTACCGCCTCGGACATAATCATCCACGTCTTTGCTTCCACGTGTTTTCCAAACGCCATAACCAACAATGAATAAAAGGGTACCTGAAAGTATTAGCCAATCCAGTGCTTCCATATCAAATAAAAGCTGTCATTAGATATCCAAAAATCAAAATATAGATGAAGTTCAACAACAACACCAACGAATATTCTTTTTTCCAAACAAGTTTTTCTAGCATTCCTATCCTTTTACATTGGTCGCTTTATCAACATTCTCTTTTCCCACAGATAGCATATTGGCAAAAAGCTTGTACGCCCCGGATACCCCTTCTGGCAATTCCCTGAAAAAACTTAAGCCTGTATAAATGTAATTGCCCTTGCCATGCGGTGCAATCAATAAGCTACCCGATTTTGCAGACTCACCCTCATCGTTCATGGATAGTATAGGTGTGAACTTGTTATCCCATTTATCTGGAAAATAAAGCCCTCTTTCTTGTACCCAGCCATCAAAATCAGTTTCGGTAATTTTATTCGGATAGTTTACCAACTCATGGTCCCTGGCTATTATCCGGACCGTAGAATTCTCATCCGTTACTCGATCCCTTGATAATTTTAATGGGTAGGGAGCAATATCATCAAACTGTTTGTCCCATCTTCCAGCTGTATTGTACTGCAAAACTAGATTACCACCCTGCTTAACGTAATCAAATAAATACTTTTGTTTGAACTTTAATTCAGGAACCACATTATAGGCACGGATACCCACAACAATCGCACTGTATTTGCTCAAAGTTTCCCTATTAATCGCGTTCGGGTCAATAGTATGGACCTGATATCCAATTTGTTCCAAACTTTTAGGTACTTCATCTCCAGCTCCCGCAATATACCCAATATGCTCTCCAACTTTTTGGATATTCAAACGCACTACCTTAGCCTCAGAATGCATTAAAACAGATTGTGATGGAACATGATCATATTTAATAGTAACCAACGCCTTGGATAATTCTTTACCATTTATCTTAATTATCGGTGAAATATAGCTTTCATCTTCATAGGAAGGTGGGGTCAATTCGAATTGTACAATTTGCTCATCTCCTTTTTTGGCAATGTTGAACGGCCTACTTTCTAGGTCAACCCCCCAGCCTTTGGAGTAACAAAATACAACTTCACCTTGAATACTATCTTGGTGGGCTTTTATGGCAATTGGAATTTTCTTGGGTTTACCATCCGCAAATATCATGACCTTATCCTTGAAACTTGCAGTGGCTTCAGGAAGAATATCAAAAGGTTGATATAATTCCCCTTTATCCGGTTTTGAGTAACGATGAATTACAGGTCTAACGAAGGTTATTTGGTAGCCATTGAAAGCGAGCTTAAATGTGGCCGAAAAAGCAGTTGGAGTTTCAGGTTTCCCAATAAAATCAGGATTTTCTACCGTATACATACCTAATGTTCCTTTACTATTTAGCCAATATGGGCTAGAGAATTCAGTATTTTCGGGAATTTTTAAATCAATGTTGAGATTCAATTTTTCATTCTCGGTGAGAACCGTATTCTTCTCATCAGCAATGGCATTACCAATTGAAACTGATTGCAAAGTGATTTGTTCTTCACTGCGATTTAATGCTTCGATGTTCACTTGGACATTGCTTCCCGGATTTGCCAATGGATCTTTAGAGGAAGCTTCTAGATATAATCCGGTAATTGAGGCAATTATATTTTCCAATTCCAAGGACTTTAAATCTTTCCAATGGGAATCAGGTATTATGTTAATTAATTTATGGGCCTCCAATAGTTGTTGTAGATGTGCTGAGGGCTTCTGAAAATTAAAGTTCTCTTCAATGGCATACAGAATTTCACCTATTGCTTCCCCCCCTTCCACGCGGGACCAAGTGGTATCTACTCCATCAAATATATTGCCTTTGTCTTTAGGTAAATCACCCTTTAGCAGTTCTATATATTCATTTTGGCTACCTCGCGTCGAAAGTCTTCCAAACCCCTGGCACAAATGTTGGCTACTTGCTAAAGAAGCAATTTCATTATTGGATACACCAAGTAGGGGGTAATAAACGCCAATGTCAAAATTCAGCATATTTGATTTATCCGCTTCCTTAAAACTTTCCTCACTTCCATAAAACCACCAGGAGGTATTGAAAAATAACCTTTTGGGTTTCCAAACATCTAATTTATTGAGCTGTTTGGGATAGGAGGTAGGGTCACCTGCCAAATCGAAAGCCTCAACGCTCAACATGGCCGAAGAGGTATGGTGACCATGTGTAGACCCTGGGGTTCTATGGTTAAACCGGTTAATGATCACATCGGGTTTAAATTTGCGAATGGTTCTGACCACATCGCTTAATACAGAGTCCTTGTTCCATAATTTCAAGGTTTCATTTGGGTGTTTGGAATACCCAAAGTCGTTGGCCCTTGTAAAAAATTGCTCGCCACCATCAATTCGTCTGGCAGCAAGAAGTTCCTGGGTTCGTAATACGCCTAAAAGTTCTCTTAGTTCCGGACCAATTAAATTTTGACCTCCATCACCTCTTGTAATCGATAAATAAGCAGTTCTTGCCTTTACTTTGTTTGATAAATAAGAGATTAATCGTGTATTCTCGTCATCAGGATGTGCCGCGATGTATAATGCCGACCCCAAAAAGTTCAATTTTTGGATAGAATGATAAATATCTGAGGAAGAATTCTTCTTAGGAGCCTGGGCAAACGAAGCATAAAAGGAACAAAGGATTCCTACAAAGAATACCAATAAATTTCGCATGATTTTGTTTTAGTCGGTTCCCAAAGATATAAAGAAACCCAAGGAACCGGCAACATTTACATTTTCTTTAACAGGAAGACCAATCTAGAGATCATCATCGCTAGAAACATTGCTTTTTTCTATTAGTGCTACACCTTTTTGAAGTAAAAGATTGTTGGGATAGGTAACCAATTCACCGTTGTCCTTTCTTAAATATAAATGAAATGCCTTAATATCCAAAATTTCAGATTCTTCGGGTAAATCACCATCTAAGATTCGGATTCTGTCCCCAATCTTAAAGGGAAATGAGAAAAACAAAATGATTCCAGCGGTCACATTGCTTAAAATGGACCATGAGGCGAACATGGCAACACCGATTACAGCGAAGACCGATGAAAACAGAATGCCAATTTCCTGAAAGTCAACTCCCCAAATAAAAATTATTGCCCCAATTCCAATGGCAAATAAGGCAAAAGAGATATACTTGATGATTAATCTGGTTCGGGCAGAATTGAGGTCACTTATTCTACCGATTCTAAGTATGGCCTTGGTACTGATGAATCTTAGTATTAGTAAAACTGCAATCGTTATAGCAGAACTAATCAATTCTGTTTTATAAACAGCAATAAAGTCTTCCATAAATTATAATCCTAAGGTATCGCGCAAAGATATATCGTTATTTCCGTTTTGCCGCCAATAAGGGGTTTTTATGGTCTTTATCTTCGTAGCAGTCGAGGTCATGGTTTTCGCACTGTCCCCAAATCCACTTTTAAAGGATTCTGACCAGCTCTCTATAGTATGTGGGAAAGAGGATTTAAATTTGATTTCAAGGTTTCTATTGAGTTCTGGATATACAATATTATACGTTTTCAAATCATTTAATTCAGTTAAACTAACAGTTGCCTTGTATGTCTTTAACTCTTTGTGAGCCATTCGAATATATTCAAAAGATGGAATGATTTGCAATTCGCCAATAGGCAATTCGGCAGGATTGATCCTTATCTTATTCCAAATTTCATTTTCCAAAATGTTCTTGTCCAATTCAAAGACCTTGTCGCTCTCACTTTCAAAATAGGAATAGGAATTTATTTTAAACTTTTCACGATTGTTCAACTGCGCAAAAACCTGCCCACACCATTCTTGGGCAGAGAAAGCGACTTTTATAGCATGCTGGTTATCATGAACAGGATAAAAACTACTGGTCATAATGGAATAGGGATAAATACCCGTAAGATATTTTTTAGTACTGTTTAGTTTAAGTACAGGAACGTTTTCCTCATTGAAACGATCGGCCTTGACCTGTTTGTCATGAACAAAGGATTCTGTTACAAAAATCAATACAGAATGGCCTTCCCTTATTTCGCCATATCTAGCTTGACTCAGTTTATATGAGGTAACTTCCGCATCTCCGGCATACCAGTATTCCTTGAATTCCGTAGAAAGCGATTTTTTTGCTTTGGACGCTACACTTGATTCATTGCTTGCATTATCCTTGCTGTTTTTGGCAGCGATCTCATTACAGGATTCAAGAGTTGCGACTAATACTGCGAATAGAACAACTGATAATTCGAATCTTATCCACTTTTTCATTTGTTATTTTTGATAAAACTACTTAAAATCAACTAGCATACCATGCCCATTAACGTTTTGTAAACTAATTGGGTAGGTAGCCCTACCACGTTGGTATAGGAGCCTTGGATTTCTTTGATGCCAATGAGTCCGATCCATTCCTGAATACCATAAGCACCTGCCTTATCCAGGGGATTGAACTTTTTAACATAGAAATTTATTTCTTCCTTGGTAAGTGCTTTGAATTTAACCTTTGTGGTATGGTTTACTGTTTTTTGCTCGGAATTGGTCGTAAAGGTAACAGAGGTAATAACATCGTGCCAGTCGTTTGATAATGCCGATAGCATCTCAACAGCTTCGTTTTTATCTGCAGGTTTTGCCAAGGACTTTCCTTCATACCATACAACGGTATCGGAAGTTATCAAAATTTCATTTTCCTTCATGGAACCTTCAAAAGCTGAAGCTTTTAATTTTGACAGGTAATCAGAGATTTCACATCCTTTTAGCGAATCAGGATATACTTCATCTATCGATTTTAAGCGTATTTCGAAATCGATTCCGATCTCCTCAAAGAATTGCTTTCTTCTAGGTGAACCAGATGCGAGGATTATTTTATATCCTTCCAACTTATCCTTCCACATTATTCAAGCCTTAGCGGATTTAAAATCTTCAAACCAATCCCCTCTAACCTTTAAAACCTGTTCAATTACATCACGAACACAACCATCACCGCCATTTTTATGTGAAATGTACTTGCATACTGCTTTTACTTCTTGAACTGCGTTTTGTGGACAGGTAGGTAGTGCTATCATCCTCATCGGTGCGATATCGGGCAGGTCATCGCCCATATAAAGTACGCTTTCTGGAGCAATATTATATATGTCCAAATACTCATCCAAAGGTTCGGCTTTGTTGTGTACCCCCATATAAAAGGTGGTGACACCTAGTCCTTTTAAACGCTCTCTTACCCCTTCGTTGGTACCTCCTGTAATAATGCATACGTTATATCCTTTCGATATTGCCGTTTTTAGGGCAAAACCATCTTTAACACTCATTTTTCTCAGCATTTCTCCTTTGGTAGTAACCAATACGGTACCGTTAGTAAGAACGCCGTCCACATCAAAAACAAAAGTTGTTATATCCTTTAAATATTGCTTATAACTTTTTTCCATAGGTATTTTGAATTGATTTACTCAATTGTGAATATATTTGTTTATGATTTTGGTTTTCCAATAGCGTCAGATGTTTTTCAATGGTACCCAAATCATTTCGTTTGGCAGGTCCTGTTTGGGCATCCATAGGGGTTAAATCCTGGAGTTTGGCTGCTGTTTCCTTGATAAGGGGAAACAAGATTTCAAATGGAATGCTATTTTGTTTGCAAATCTCTTGCGCCTGTAGGTACATATGATTACTAAAATTATTTGCGAAAACCGCTGCCAAATGAAGCAACTTTCTTTGATCGGAATTAACTTGAACCACTTTATCCGAAATGATTGAAGCCAAACCATACAGTAGATCATAATCCGCCTTGTTCCCTGCTTCAATGCAGATTGGTATTTCCTTAAAATTAACTTTTCTATTTGCGCTAAAAGTCTGTAAGGGATAGAAGACGCCCCGTCTAATTTTATTTGATAGAGAGGTCATTGGGACTGTCCCTGATGTATGCACAACCAAACCATGTTGAAGATCCGATTTCTTAGAGACATCATAAATGGCGTCATCACTAATGGCCATAATATAGACATCCGCCTTTTTGATATTGGAAACATCCGAGGTAACATCGATTCCTACATTAAACTTATCCAGAGTACTTTGGTTGCGGCCATAAACCTGAACTACCTCAATCTTTTTTTCGGACAAAAAGGCATCAAACAAATGTTTAGCGACATTACCCGTTCCAAAGATCACGACACGAATCATACTGCGAAAGTAGTGATATAATTAATTTTGCTGAAGAATTTCAAAAAGTATCGTTTACCAATGGATTCCTTTTCCATAAAAAAAGAACTGCAAACAAAAGCAGTTCTTTAAATTCTCTTTTTCAATTGTTATTTATGCACACGAAACCTGTACAGAATGGGTATGTGAATCATCATTGGTCGATGTTACCGAAATAGTGGCATTGTTCTTCAATGAGGTAAAGTTGGCTGCAGTAAGGTTCACGGAATGATTATGTCCGGATGTCCCTTGGATAGCGTATGTTTTAGCGGATCCATCCTCAACATCGGCTTTGGAAATAATTAAAGAGTGTCCGTGATTACTCCCAATTGATACAGCTGTTCCATTGGCAAGACAATCTGCATTTGGTTCTGGTGTTTCTTCACCACCATCATCAGAACTGGAACATCCCAGTAAGGAAAAAGCTGGTATCGCAATCAACACTATGCCAAACGATTTCTGAATAAAAGTTTTTCTGTTCATAGCTAGCATTTTTTTATTAATACTTTTTTTGATTCATAAGTGATTCATTATTAGTGGAATAAAACATGGATTCCTTTCAAAACAGTATAAGAAAAAAGCATTTCAATCAGGTTTTATAGACTATATGAAGTAGAATGTTAATAGAAATCGATATCTCTTCAAAATACTTTATTTTTGCGGACTGCAAGTAATAGCTATGATGCTCCTATGAAAGATTTGTTTAAGAAAATTTTCTTCTCTAACCGCTTAACAGCCGTTTTATTTATTGTTTTTGCAACGGCCATGGCCTTTGGAACGTTTATAGAAAGCTGGTATAGTACTGAAACGGCAAGAATTTGGATCTATAATGCCACTTGGTTCGAGGTAATCATGGTATTCTTTGTAATCAATTTCATAGGCAATATTTCAAAATACAAACTGCTTCGTAAAGAAAAGTGGCCTGTTTTGATCTTACACCTTTCGTGGATATTGATCATCCTTGGTGCCTTCGTTACCCGCTATATTAGTTTTGAGGGAATGATGCCCATTCGTGAAGGCAAGTCTGAAAAGGTCTTTTATTCAGATAAAACCTTTCTCACCGTATATATCGATGGTGAGATCAATGCGGAGCCCCGAAGAAAAACCTTGCAAAATGATCTGATCGTCACACCGGAAGCGCTAAAATCGAACTTACCGTGGCATGATGATTTTAATGGTCAGCCGATTACCATATCCTATGTAGGTTTTATAAAGGGGGCCAAAAAAGGATTGGTCCCAGATGATAGGGGCAACGAATTCCTGAAAATTGTTGAAGCTGGTGATGGTCAACGACATGAGCATTATCTTGAAAATGGGAAGATCACCAATGTTCACAATGTACTCATAACCCTTAACAATGAGACGGCAGGTGCCATAAATATTTTCACCACGGATAGTACGTATCAAATTAAATCACCATTTGAAGGTAGTTTTATGCGTATGGCAGACCAGTTTCAAGGTAGATTGATAAAGGATAGTCTGCAAACCTTGCAATTGCGTTCATTATATCGTACGGCTGGCATGCAATTCGTTATTCCTGAACCTATAGTTAAAGGGACCTATGGCGTTGTAAAAGTTCCAGAGGCCGAAATGACACCAGTTACCCAAGACGCCTTGGTAGTTGAGGTTACGAGTGATGGCGAGACGGTACAACAAAAATTAGTAGGCGGGAAGGGTACGTCTATCTTTTCAGATAAGATAAAAGTAGGAGGATTGGATGTTTCCATGGCATATGGTTCCAAAGTTTATGAACTTCCTTTCAGTATTAAATTGAATGACTTTATTGCAGAGAAATATCCAGGTACTGAAAAAGGATATGCTTCTTTTATGAGCAAGGTTACTATTGAGGATGAGCGTCCATTTGACTATGACATTTTCATGAATCATATTTTGGACCATAAAGGGTATCGCTTCTTTCAATCTGGTTTTGACCCTGATGAACGTGGGACTACCTTGTCAGTAAATCACGATCTTTGGGGTACTTGGATAACTTATATCGGCTATTTTTTGCTATACGCGGGACTTATGGGTATCATGTTCTTTGGTAAGACTCGTTTTCAGGATTTGGCAAAATCATTGGACAAGATCAAGGCAAAGAAAGGGGCATTGACAGCGCTTCTTGTTTTCGGATTTGTATTGAACGGATTTGCCCAAGATCATACTGAAAATGACGGACATGACCATTCCAAGGCACCAACACAAGAACAGATAGACTCGTTACTGAATGCAAATATAGTATCCCCTGAACATGCTGAAAATTTTGGAAAACTTGTTGTGCAGGATGAAGGAGGACGTATGAAACCCATCAATACATTTTCTTCGGAATTACTGCGCAAGTTAAGCCTAAAGGATAAGTATAAGAACATGAATTCCGATCAGGTATTCCTCTCCATGATGATGAATCCTACTATTTGGTACAATGTGGAATTCATCGCATTGGATAAAAAATCCCAGAACGATAGTATCAGAAAGATTATTGGAATACCGGAGGGCCAGCAATTCGTAAAGGCCATTGATTTCTTCGACGAGAAAGGGAAATACAAATTAGAACCTTATTTAAGGGCGGCCACAGCCACCAATAATCCCAACAAATTTGAGCAGGACTTTAAAGATGCGAATATCAGATTGAGTCTTTTAGATCAGGCATTGAGCGGACAAATCGTAAAAATATTCCCCCTGTTGAACGATGAGAATAACAAATGGATTTCGGCTATTGAATATCGTGGGGGCCAGTATCAAGTATCCGATTCGCTTTATGCGAATTTCATTAAAAATGCGATACCGTATTACCTAATGTCATTGAACAATGCACGCGTTAGTGGTGATTATACCGAGGCCGATAAATTGTTGGCGGCCTTTAAACAAAATCAATTAAACCATGGGAGTGAGGTGCTACCCACTGAAATGAAGGTCAATACAGAGGTCATTTATAATAAATTGGATATTTTCAACCTTCTGTACAAGTGCTATGCCTTGGTAGGTATTTTAATGTTCTTTGTTTTGATTTTCCAGATTTTCAAGGAAAGGGCCATTTGGCGTATAGGCACTTATTTCTTCAAAGGGACCATTCTTCTTTTATTCTTATGGCATACTGCCGGCCTAATATTACGTTGGTATATTTCCGGACATGCGCCGTGGAGCGATGCTTACGAAAGTATTCTTTATGTTTCATGGGCCACTATGGGTATGGGCTTGCTCTTGGGTCGCAAAAGTGATATGACCATAGCCGCTTCGGCCTTCGTAACTTCAATGTTGTTATGGATAGCCCACCAAAGTTGGGTTGATCCCTCGATTGCCAATTTGGTGCCGGTATTGGATAGTTATTGGCTTATGATCCATGTTGCGGTGATAGTGGGTAGTTATGGCCCTTTGACTGTTGGTATGATTTTAGGGGTCGTTTCATTAGTACTGATCATACTTACTAATAAAAAGAATAAAAAGCGCATGAAACTCAATCTTAAAGAGCTGACTATTATCAATGAACTGGCACTTACGGTCGGATTGGTCATGCTTACTATCGGCAACTTCCTAGGGGGTCAATGGGCCAATGAGAGTTGGGGTCGCTATTGGGGCTGGGACCCCAAAGAGACTTGGGCCCTGATTTCGATTATGGTCTATGCCTTTGTAATCCATGCACGATTGGTACCGGGAATGCGTAGTAAATGGCTTTTTAATTTTTTAAGTGTGATTGCCTTTGGGAGTATAATGATGACCTATTTCGGGGTCAACTTCTACTTAGTTGGGTTGCATAGCTATGCCAGTGGTGCCCAGGTGATAACACCAATGTTCATCTACTATACGGTATTTGGGGTTTTAATTTTGGGCGCAATCAGTTATTGGAGGTATATGGTTAATTATGGGAAGTAGTATTTTCTTCCTGGCTTTTTTTCTAAAAAAAGACGTTGATAAAGAGGTTTGGACCATTGGTGCTTCCCAAAGACAGATCGCCTTATGCAACAACAGCAAGATTTTTCTAGCTTAAAACCGCATTACAACACCTAATTGTCCTGGAGAGAAATGCAAGTTCCAACTTACATTCTTTTTGGTTCCGGGATTGTATTTCTCTTCATATTTTTTGTCAAGATACTTATCTATGGCTTCCACAATAAAAATACTGAGTGCAGTTCCGAAGGCCACATCCGAAATCCAATGGAATCGGTCTATTACCCGTATAAGTCCAGGAATCGATCCAATGGTGTATATACCTGCCTTGATCCAAGGACTCTTAAATTGTTTGGCAATGACATAAGCATTGGAAAAGGCCAAAATACTATGTCCTGATGGGAAGGAATCATAATTGAACACCCGATTCAGATGAAAGGGGTCAAAAGTATCCGAAGACTCCCCACTTTTAGGTCTAGCTCTCCCAATAATACGTTTACTCACTTGTTGAATAAAACCACCTGCAGTTGCCGAAGCAATAAGTAAAACCCCTGTTCTTCTTAGCTTCTCATTTCTAGTGAAAAGTCCGGTCAGGTATACGGCACCAGTAAGGGCATAATTATTTTCTGGGCTACCATATTCGTGTCCGTAATCCTTTAACCATTCCGGAACATCGTTTCTATAACCATCTACCCAATAATCGAATTCATCGTCTATAAAATACAGACTTGTTGTCCCGGCGGAGACAATACCAAAATTCATCCATTGCTGTTTGCCCCAATGCGCCGGTCGACTATAGGAATAACCTATGCCTCCAAGAACATTACCCATATCATAGGTAAAATCCTGCCACATGTTTTTGTTAAAATCTAAATTTGTATCGGTCTGCCCAAATGAGAAGGATAGGCAGCTGAAAACAGATAGGACTAAGAATAATCGCATACAAACGGTATTGAATCTTAAAAATACAATAAAATCGGAACTTTATTCTGGGGTAAGGATGTAAAACCTAAGGATTAGAAAGTGGTCTGTGATAAATTGTACATCCCTTATTTTGGCCGTATTTGATTTAGCTGTTATATCGCGCACGATTTGGAGGTTTTTACTGATCCTTCAACCGCTTAAGAAGATCAAACCCGGATTTTGTCTTCCAATAGGTATACTGATACATTTGGGGCACACAACCAAAATAATTTCTCCCAGGGCATAAGTCACATATTTTGTGAAATTGCCTTTTACTATAGATTGATGTCTTAAAACATTAAATAATTGCAGCATGACGAAATATTTGATCGAACAGGTTAAAGCACCAAATTCACACCCAATGATAGTGGCGTGAATTTGATAACTTCAATCTACTTTAACTTTAAAAAGCTAGTTCATTCGTTCGGAACAAAAGGCCAATGAAACTTCCAGCCTCGAGAACATTTTGTCAAAATGTCCTCCATCAAAGTTTTCATACGTATAGTCTATGCCCATGGCATCCAATTTTTGAAGGAAGAAATCATAGGCCGGACAAGTCCCTAATTCATCCATATTCCCACAGTCCATATAAATACCATTCAATGATCTGAAATTATCGCCATAGGTATCGAGCATGGTAAAAGGATCGTGTTCTTGCATACGTGACCATACACTTTCGACTCTTTCCCAGGTAGGTGCATTAAAAGGCAAATCAACAAAGAAAGGTGGATTGCTTAAATTGGGAGACCAAGCTGCGCTCATTCCATAAATAGCACTGGTAAAAAATTTTGTAGGATCCGGGCCCATCAATCCGTCCGGGCTTTCTTCTATTACCACTGGCGTTAGGGCGTAAAGTGCTTCGAGTACTACAAGACCACTATGGTTAGCAACCGTTCCAAATATATTGGGATGTTTCATGCCTAATTTCATGGCTGCATACCCGCCCTGTGAAAAGCCAATAAGAGACCGACCACCACTATTGGTAATCGTTTTATAATTGGAGTCTACATAATTGACAAGATCGGTTACGATATAATCTTCAAAATTGCCATTAAGGATCGAATTGGTGTAAAAAGAAAATCCATAAGCGCTAGCTGCATTAGGCATAACCACGATCATAGGTTCTATTTGATCGGAATAGATCATAAAATCCATCCAATCCCGGAATCCCTCTTGTGGAAAATCAGGATACGTTTTGAATATTCCATTTGAATCTACCCACTCATCCCAAGTTTCGATCAAAACGAATGATTCCCCGGTAAATGGTAATCCATGTAAGAGATAAATAACGGGATATTCCTTAGATCCATTGCGTTTGTATCCTGGTGGGGTATAAACGACCATATCCCTTTCAGCATTGTTCCCAATAGGATTATTGGCAAGCGCAGGACTAGTCATTACTTTTGTTTTAAGTTTACCCTTGTGGGTGATTTTTATAGGGTCATGTTTTTGGCATCCCCCAAGCGTCAATACTATTGCAAGAAAAGCAATAAGAAGTTTTTGTGTTTTCATAATACGGAATTTTAGGATTAACGAAAGTCACCTAGGCAAAATGGGTCATTATTGAACATCGTTTTAACAGGTTTGAACAATAAATGGCACCTAGTTAAATAGCAGTTATAAATTTAGTCTCAAACACTGGATAGGACTTTACTGTACGTGCCAGATCTATTGCTATCTGTCCCAAAACTGTAATAGAGGTTTTAAATAGGAATACTTAAGACTTCATTACCTGATTCCTCGTTTTACTGGGAGAAATTCCGAATTCTTGTGAATAAATTCTACTGAAGTGCGAAGGATTCTTGAAGCCCGAATCGTAAGCCACTTCATTAACATGCAGTTCAGTAGTCAATAATAACTCCTTGGCTTTCACCAAACGCATTTTTTGAATGAAGCGATGAACGCTCGTATTCGTGAGTGCAGAGAATTTGCGATAAAGCTGTGAACGGCTCATGCCTAATGAATCAGAGAGCTCAGTGATACCAAACTCTTCTTCACTAAGATTCGTCCTTAAGATTTGGTATACTCTTTGGATAAATGCATCTTCCTTGTCTTGGGACCCATTCTTTAGTTTATCAAGGATATCGGTATAATTATCAATCCCTTTAAACCTGGTTTGTAGCTCTTTTCGTAATTGTACCAGTTTTTCTATACGAACCAACAACTCATCGCGGTTAAAAGGTTTGGCGAGGTACACGTCAGCTCCGGCTTTTAGACCCTGCATTCTTGAGGCCGGATCTGTTCGGGCAGTTAACAGAACAATGGGAATATGACTTGTTCTAAGGTCGCCTTTAAGTTTTGTACAAAACGAATAACCGTCCATCACAGGCATCATTACATCGCTGATGACGATATCCGGGACAAACTCGATCGCTTTGTTAAAACCTTCCTCGCCATTTCCGGCCAATACAATCCTATAATCCCCAGAAAGCAGTGATTGCAGGTATCGTACCACATCCTCATTGTCCTCCACAATCAGCAAAACCAGGTTTTCCCGGTTATCACCTTTAAATTCGTTCTCGTCCAAAGCACTTTTATCGGAATGAACCCCTGAATTAACCAATTCCAGGGAAAGATTTTTTGACATTTTACGAGCCGTATTGGTTACTGGTAAGTGAACTGTAAAAGTAGCACCTTGTCCTTCGGTACTGCTCACACTTATTTTTCCTTGGTGCAATTTCACCAATTCCTTTGTTAGGGCCAATCCAAGCCCTGTACCTTCCATTAGCTCTCCATTTTTATTTCCAACTTGATAATAACGATCGAAAACTCTTGGAATTTTTTCCTCGGGAATTCCTACTCCGTTGTCTTTGACGGCAATTGCCAAGATATCACCTTTTAGATTTTTCCTTAAAGAGGCGAAAACTTCGATCAAGCCCCCTTCTGCAGTGAATTTTATGGCATTGGTCAGCAGGTTTGAAACGATATCCTGAATTTTATCAGGATCAAAATCCATTGTTATTTGTTTAGGTTCTGCCGAGAACGAGAGGCGAATGTTTTTTGAACTGGCCAACGAATGGAAAGATTCGACCAGATAATTCAAGTAAAGGGCAATATCATCTTGAATGGAATTGATTGGCATTTTATTGGCTTCCAACTTTGATAAGTCAAGCATTTGATTGGTTAGATTTAGTAATTTCCGGCTATTTCGGTCTATCATTTCGATGCCATCTTGGAACCATTGATCGGGGTCATTTTTCATTTGATCGGTCATGCCCAGTATTATTGTCAATGGCGTGCGGAATTCATGTGTGATATGGGTATAAAACCTAGTTTTGAAATCATCGAGTTCACTAATCCTTCTTTTTTCCTCCTGTTCAAGTCTATGTACTTGTGAGCTGTAATAATAGAGTGTAATAAATGCAATGGTTATGCCTATGATGAAGCCCATAACATAGTATGCGATTAAATAATTCTCTTGTATTGGAGGCTGTATTAACGTGGCTGTAATCATTAATATCATGTACAGTATAAAAACGAATACAGCTCTCTTCCTATTCGGTAGGGTAAGGGCATATAAGGGACCCATAAGACCTATGAATATAGCACCTCCAGCGGTAAGAAGACCACCTAAAATATACACTTTAATCGAGGAAAGTACAACAAGGCCCAATTGTGATGCCAAGGCAAATCCTTGGATTCCTCTTTTATATAAATGGAAAAGTAGTAGACTAAAAAGCAGTGCAACCACAAAAATGGAATTTAAGACAACGATTTCCATTCCTTCATTGGTACCTATTACATAGCTCATAATTAATAGGAAGGGTAATCCACCAACATGGGTAACCCACCATATTTTTTTCAGTAACAGCGTTTCTTCGCTGTCGCCCGAAATACGTAGGTATTTGTTCAACCAATTATTTGTGCTAGCTATTGTGCCTTTCAACATGGTTAGAAATTTTCTTACATTCTAAATTTAACTAGCGAAAGTTTTCTATGATATGATCTAAATCATCCTAGAATAAATCGATACATTTTAGTTTTTAGAAAAATTATTGCATCTTTACAACATCATGAAGTAAACGAATTATGTTATTTATAGATGTCATAGGGTTAATTCCGAGGAAGTAAGCGACCTAGAGTTGTTCTTCTTGCACATCTTTTTATTCTTCTTTTCAACATAATTCTTATAAAATGACATCTCAAAATAAACTCACGCTCAAGCAACTTTTCGATTATTTTATAATTGCCGTAACGGGTAAGGAAACCGAATTCACCTCGGGCAGTATTCGTAAGGCCATATTTATGCTCTCCATTCCAATGATTTTGGAAATGATGATGGAGTCAATCTTTGCCATTGTTGATATTGCCTATGTTTCACAGGTTAGTGTAAATGCCGTTGCGACAATTGGTCTAACCGAATCGGTCATTACTTTAGTTTATGCGGTTGCTATAGGACTTAGTTTGGCTGCAACCGCGGTTGTTGCCCGCAGGATAGGGGAGAAAGATCTTCAGGGAGCACGGGAATCCGCAGTACAAGCAATTATTCTGGGGATTTTGGTTTCCTTGATTGTTGGTGCAATTGGTTTTATGTACGCCAAGGATATCCTAGCACTGATGGGCGCAGAACAGGATTTGATCAATGAAGGGTATGGCTATACCCAATTACTGATTGGTGGGAACATAACCATATTACTATTATTTCTTATCAATGCGATTTTTCGGGGAGCTGGTGACGCTTCTATTGCTATGTGGACCTTAGTACTCTCTAACGGACTGAACATTATTCTTGACCCTATTTTTATTTTCGGTTGGGGGCCTATTCCTGAATTTGGGGTTATGGGTGCGGCTATAGCTACGAATATTGGACGAGGAACGGCGGTATTGTTTCAGTTGGGAATTCTCTTTTTCGGATGGAGTAGAATAAAACTTGGTTTAAAAGACATAGTCGTACGATTAGCGGTTATGTTCAATTTAATAAAAGTCTCTCTCGGAGGTATAGCCCAATTTCTAATAGGTACTTCGAGTTGGGTGTTTTTGATGCGAATGATGTCAGAATTTGGCAGCGAGGTACTCGCTGGTTATACCATTGCGATACGGGTAATGTTATTCACCTTAATGCCATCGTGGGGAATGAGTAATGCCGCAGCGACGCTCGTGGGACAGAACTTGGGGGCGCAAGAACCCGAAAGAGCCGAGACTTCAGTTTGGAAAACAGGTCGTTACAATGCTTATTTTATGGCTGTTGTATCTGTTATTTACTTGTTTTTTGCTCATGATATTGTAGGTTGGTTCAATGATAATCCTGTGGTTATCGAAAATGGGGGACTTTGTCTACAGATAATCGCGGCAGGTTATATTTTCTATGCCTATGGTATGGTCGTTACGCAGGCATTCAACGGTGCAGGGGACACACAAACCCCGACCAAGATAAATTTTGTTGCTTTTTGGATATTTCAATTGCCCTTTGCCTATTTAGCGGCAATTACCTTTAAGATGGGTGCATTGGGCGTATTTCTCGCTATTACGCTGGCTGAGGTTATGCTAGCGATTATTGCCATTATTTGGTTTAGAAAAGGGTACTGGAAGAAAGTCAAGGTTTAGTGCTGGCCCCTTCGTACTTTCAAAATGACATGGGGTAATAAATATTGACTGTCAAAAAGAAATTCATAACTTTAACTTTCAACAAAAAAGAAAGCATGAACGATAAGAAAAGAGGGATAAATACGATATGCACCCATGAAGGCGAAATACACGATGAAAAGTTCAGAGGGGCAGTTTCACCTTTGTATATGAGCACATCCTATGCCTTTGATGATGTTGACGTAAAGCGATATCCAAGGTATTTCAATACACCCAACCAAATGGCCCTTTCACAGAAGATCGCAGCTTTGGAGCATGCAGAGGCTGCCATGATATTCGGTAGTGGTATGGCCGCAATTAGCACGGCACTTTTAGCGTTTTTAAAATCTGGGGATCACATTGTTTTACAGAAAAGCTTATATGGTGGTACTTATAATTTCATCAACGAGGAATTTTCAAAGTATGGTATTGAGTACTCCTTTACTGATGGATTGAAACCAAAGGATTTTGAAGCAAAGATCAAAAAGAACACAAAGGTTATTTTCGTGGAAACCCCTTCTAATCCCTTATTGACGATAACTGATTTGAACGCTATTGCCAGGATTGCCAGAAAACATAAGTTGGTTTCGATGATAGACAATACTTTTGCGAGTCCGGTGAATCAGAATCCTATTGATTTTGGTATCGAAGTTGTTATACATAGTGCCACCAAGTATATGGGAGGGCATTCCGATATCTGTGCAGGCGCTGTGGCTTCAACAAAAGAAAATTTGGAACATATTTTTCAGTTGGCAAAGAATTTGGGAGGGAGCTTGAGCGATTATACAGTTTGGCTTTTAGAACGGAGCATTAAGACCATGGGGATTCGCGTAAAGGCCCAGAGTGCTAATGCACAGCGCTTGTCTGAGTTTTTAGATTCACATTCAGAAATAGACCGGGTTTATTACCCAGGGCTGCCCAATCATCCGGGTCATGAATTGGCAAAATCACAAATGAGTGGTTTTGGTGGGATGATGTCGTTTGAATTGAATGCCGATTACGATGCCTCTGAATTTCAGAAAGCGCTTAAGTTGATAAAATCGACTATGAGTTTGGCTGGCGTTGAAAGTACTGTACTTTCTCCAACCCAAACATCGCATGCCTTAATTGGACCCGAAGAGCGCAAGAACCAAGGCATAGCTGATGGATTGATTCGCTTTTCAGTGGGTATAGAGGAACCCGAAGATTTAATTGCTGATATAGAACAAGCATTAAAAAAGGTAAGGAAACGTTCGTCAGTGGTGACACATTAAAACGAAGAACCAAGATAATTGACTGGGGGAACAGAATTTGGCGTAAAATAGTCCAGGCCAAACGGTGAATTAAAAAAATTACAAGTTATACATGAAGTTAGATATTTTAGTTTTCGGGTCGCACCCCGATGATGCGGAACTTGGTGCAGGGGCAACAATGGCAAAAGAAGTTGCCAACGGTAAAAAGGTTGGCATCATCGATTTAACCCGGGGTGAGCTCGGAACAAGGGGTTCTGCCGATATTAGGGATAAGGAGGCGAAAGAGGCTGCAGGTATATTGGGGATAGCGGTTCGTGAAAATCTAGAATTTGCGGATGGTTTTTTCGTGAATGATAAGCATCATCAATTGCCCATAATTCGAATGCTCCGCAAATATCAACCGGAGATTGTTTTATGCAATGCTATAGAAGATCGTCATATAGACCATGCCAAAGGCAGTAAATTGGTCAGTGATTCCTGCTTTTTAAGTGGGTTGATTAAAATTGATACAAAAATGGAAGGTGATGACCATTGGCAAGATCCCTGGAGACCTAAACAAGTGTATCATTATATTCAGTGGAAGAATATTGAACCCAACTTCGTTGTTGATGTTTCTGGGTATATGGCAAAGAAAGAGGAGGCTATTTTGGCGTACTCATCGCAATTTCATGATCCTAGGAGTAATGAGCCCGATACCCCTATAAGTAGTAAGAACTTTCTTGACAGTGTTAATTATAGAGCTAGGGATTTAGGACGATTAATAGGGGTAGACCATGCGGAAGGATTTACAACGGAACGTGTTCCTGGAATCATGAATCTAAACGATCTTATTTAACCGGCTTTTTGGAATTTGTCACGAACTTTAGGTACTGTAAAAAAGAAACATGTACCATTAGGCACTAGGCTCTCAACCCAGATTTTCCCATTGTTTTTTTCTACCATTTCCTTACAAAGTGAAAGTCCCAAGCCGGTTCCTTTTTCGTCATTGGTACCGTAGGTGGTAATGTTTGAGTTTTTTTCGAATAGCTTCTTTTGGGTGTCAGGATTAATACCAACGCCCGTATCCTTTACTGAGATTTCCCATGTAGTGCTTCTCTCTAAGGCATCTATGGTTATCATCCCATTTTCTGGAGTAAACTTTATGGCATTACTTATGAGATTACGAATGACGATGTCAATCTGATCACTATCGGACCATGATAGTACATTCGCGGCCATTTTATTGGTAATCTTAATAGATTTGGCATCGGCCGTTTCAGACAATAGATTAATGTTTTCATTTACCAGACTCTCAATGGAAACAATTCCGGGTTTGGTTACAGAACCATTCATTTGGGTCTTTCCCCAAGATAATAAGTTGTTCAGTGTGAATGATATATGGTCAATGTCCGAGCTGAGTTTTGGAATAAACTGTAAGAACTCCTTGCTTTCTATTTCTCCTTGTTTATAGAGTTTCAAAAGGCCTTGAAAGGCTCCAATTGGGCCTCTAAGATCATGGCCGATAATAGAGAATAATTTGTCTTTGGTTTCATTTATATCGCGTAATTCCTTTTCATTTTCAACCAATTTGGCTGTTTTATTGTAGAGTTCAATATTCAATCTTTTTTGGATTTTTTCATTCCTTCTAACGATCAATGTAACAACCAAGAATATAACAAGAATAAAAAGTGCGGCATAAATGTACCTTTTTTGGCTAGCCAGCGCCTTCGAATTTTCAGCAATCAGGCTTTCTTTTTGTCTTTCAAACTCCAATTTGGTGACCAACATTGTAAGATTCTTTTCATTTTTGTTGGTTGATATGGTATCGTGCAGTGTCTGGTAAATTTCATGAAAAACCAATGCCGATTCAAAATCTTTCTTTTTCTTGTTTATTCTATAGAGGGTGTTTGCACTTTTTTGGGTTTCTTCGTGAATTTTTATTTTTTTGGAAAGCCCATAGGCCCTTAAGGCATAAGCTTCCGCTATACTATCTTTCTGCTGTCCCAGATAAGCTTCAGCAATACCGTTCAATAACGATGTCTCACTTCGGTCATCTTCAAGGTTTTCATGGATCATCTCACTTTGCTTGTAAAAAAATAAGGCCCATTTATTATCCCCTTCCTTTAAATAGGTTTTGCCTTTTACCTCATAGGCATAGGCAAGCCAATCCATTACCCTGTGTTTTTCAAAAGTCGCTATGCTACTATTTACATTGAACATAGCATATTCCAATTCACCCATATCTGCATAAACTGAAGCCATATTGCTCATAGTTTCTGCTGAATATATATCGTTACCGATTTTTTCATTGATTCTTTTGACTTTTTTAAAAAAATGAATGGCTTGCTTATAATCTTTTTGGGTGGCGTAGAGATTTGCAATATTTTCATTGATAATAGATAACATAAGATCATTTCCAACTTGGGTTGCCATCTCAATACCTTCTAAATACCTGCTAAGTGCTTCGGCATAATCGCCTTTATAGTCATATGCACCCGCAATATTATTCTGTACATCGATTATGAGGTCTTTGTCATCCAACAGTTTTGCCTTATTCAAGGCTTTTTGGTAGTTGGTTATTGCTTGGTCATGATTTCCCTTGTCTGTATAATAGTCGCCAATACCTATCAAAGATTTGCATTGCCCAATGTCGTTATTCGCAGCCTTACTAAATTTAAAAGCTTCTTGGGATAACAGAAGAAGACTGTCAGTTTTGAAATACCGCATTTCAGAACCCAGATTATTTAATAGATCAATGTAAATACTGTCTTTGGGATTGAAATTCTGTCCTGTTCGGTATTTTTCAATTTTGTTTTCCAAACTATCCTTGCGGGCCAATTGGGCATTGGTTTGGCTGAATCCAAAAAATAGGATGATTGCGAAAAAAGTATAACTTTTCATTTTGGATTTGAGTACAATGCGTTGCTTTGATTTCAATGACATTGAATTGAAAACATATATAGGATTAAAGGAATAAAAATAATCCCCACCTAAGGAGATAAATAATATTTGTTGTGAATACGCATTTTTTGTGTGTTTTATTCCTATAAAAGTGTATTTCATCGATGATTTGAGCGCTAAGTGGTCATAAGCATTCGCATGAAAATATTTACACCTTAATCACATACGGTATGTCTTTTAAAAATATACGTTGTTTTAGTTGGAAAGATCAGTGAAAAAAAATTAACTTTGCCACCGCTTTAAATGGT
>CAZHJO010000011.1:0-22416 GCA_964532755.1 uncultured Maribacter sp.
CCTGAAATCAAGATACCCGATTATAAGGATCGTAGTCGTTTCAAAAAGGCCTATAAACCCCAGAAAAATGGGAGGATACTCGAAAAGGCAGATAGTTACTTTAGTAAAATGTGGTATGCTGAAGCGGCAGAACTTTATGAGTATATCCTAGGGCAAAGCGAGGAAAACCATACATTTGAGATTATACAAAAAGCCGGGGATTCCCATTATTTCAACACCAATATGGAAAAGGCCTATCATTGGTACGATATCCTTTATGACAAGTATAAGGATCAAATGTCCGCAGATAATATCTTTAAATATGCGCACTCCCTAAAAGGAACGGGGAAATATGCCAGGGCCAAAAGGTTAATGCGACTATACAATCGCAAAATGAAGAATCCTTCAGCAATTGTTTCCGAAAGAAATGCTGAGAATGCCTTGCCTACCGAAGTAGTATTGGATGAACTGCGTAACACAAAACAAGAAGTTGATGTATTAAACTTGGCCATCAACTCAAAATATTCAGAATTTTCACCAATGTTCCACAACGAAGGCCAAGTTGTTTTTGCCTCGGCCAATGATACCTCCATTTTTAATACCAGAAGGTATAAATGGAATGACCAACCTTTTCTGGATTTATATGTGGCAAAGATCAATGAAGAATCCCAAGAACTCAGGGACGCTATTAAATTCTCCAGAAAAGTTAATACCAAATACCACGAAGCATCGGTGACTTTCTCCCCTGATAATGAAACCATGTATTTTACTAGGAATAACTATGGGAAGAAGCTAAAAAGGGATAAAAAAGGGATTAATCATTTAAAAATATATAAGTCCCAAAAAATAGGTGGTGAGTGGAGTGAAGCGGTGGAAGTGCCTTTTAATAGCGACAACTATTCAACAGGTCATCCTGCTCTTAGCCCTGATGGCAAATTGCTGTATTTTGTATCGGATATGCCAGGAAGTATTGGTCAGACCGATATTTTTGTGGTCGATGTCCATGATGATGGAACTTTTTCAGACCCTCGAAATTTAGGTCCGGGCATTAATACTGAACGAAAAGAAATGTTTCCGTTTATTAATAAGGAAAAGCTTTATTTCTCCTCAAACGGTCATGTAGGTCTTGGTGGTCTTGACGTTTTTGAAGTCTCAATTGATGAGGAAAACGGATTTCAAGAAGTAAAAAACGTTGGTCAGCCCATTAATAGTAACAAAGATGACTTCTCTTATATCGTAAATGAAGGGACTCAGAAAGGATTCTTTGCTTCAAACCGAAGAGGAGGAAAAGGTGATGATGACATATATTCCTTTAAACGTTTAGTGGTTGAAGAAGTTCCTGAAAATTTGAACGCTATTGCCGGTGTGGTCACAGAACTTGTTACTGGGGAGTTAATGCCTGAAGCATTGGTAACCTTATTGGATGAAAACAACATGAAACTTAAGGAAATGGTCGCGGGTGATGATGGTTCTTTCCTGTTTGAAGATCTAGAAGGAAACACCAAGTATAACATTAAGATTACCAAAGGGGATTATTTTGATGAGGAAGTTACAGTCTCTACCAAGCACAATGAGGTGGTCAATACCGAAGTTGCAATGCGCAGACTAAAAGAAATGATAGCTGTTGAAGATGGTATTCGTAAGCTGAAAACTGAAATGATCTATTTTGATTTCGATAGATCATATATCAGAAAAGATGCTTCAGAAGAATTGGATAAACTAGTACAGGTGATGAACGAATATCCCAATATGGTCATTAAAATTGAATCACATACAGATTCAAGAGGAACAAGGGTTTATAACAAATACCTATCGGAAAAACGCGCCAAGTCCACTAGGAAATATATACTATCGAAAGGTATAGATGCCAGCCGAATCCAAAGTGCAATTGGTTATGGAGAAGAAAGACTCATAAATGAATGTAATGGTAGGGTAAGGTGTTCCGAAGCCAAACATTTATTAAATAGACGTTCTGAGTTTATCATTGTAGAAATGTAATTAAAGGGCATATAAATATGTAATAAGACCGCGAATCTCAAAAGCTTCGCGGTTTTTTTGTGCGATTTATTGATGTTCACAACATCTTGCCCGGCATTTACAACAAATTACTCAAAAAATGCACCTAAAAGCTTGATAACCCGTTATATATACACCCAAGGGACGCTATTTAACCCAAAAACCAAACAACATGAAAAACCTACTTTTAATTAAAGAGATTTATTTGGAAGCCTTTAGAAATCTGGGGCATGCCCTTGTCAAGTCTTATTTCAAGGCCTTTTCGTGGTTCTGCTTTGCCAGTTTCATAATAATGCTATATGCATTTGTGTTCAGGATTTCCACAGGATTTGCATTCGATTAAGTATTTTAACCAACCTAACTATTAAAGGCGCTCCTAAAAGGGCGCTTTTTTTATATTGAATCCTAGTTTCAAACTAAGCAATTGCTTATTCTTTCATCTTATTTATCAGTAGTTCAAGGATATTTTACAATTGGCCAATCCCAACAACCAGATTAAACACCATTTAAACAACTTTATTTTTTCAGTACCGAGGATACTCCCAATTTAGCAGTAACAATAATTATAAAAATGGGCGTATGAGAAAACTATTACTTGTCAGAAACATTTATTTAGAAGCTTTTAGAAATTGGAGCAATGTATTTATCAAAAGATATTTTAAGATATTTTCATGGTTTTGCTTTGCTTTACTTGCCATTGTACTATATGCATTTATTTTTAGGGTATCGACCGGATTCGGTTTTAGCAATTTCTAGGATTTTTGAAAAATGTAAAAGCCCCTTAGCTTTTTGCTATGGGGCTTTCTATTTCATAAGGTATAAGCAAGGCTATTCATTAAATCTTAGGGTTTTCATAATGGCCTCTAACTCAAACATATAATCGCGTTTCTCCGTAGCGGGAGCAAAAGTAAATCCTTCAACTACGATTTTTCGGTTATGCTCTTTATCGTTTACGATATACGTTAAAAATGGCCCAGCCATGGGGTAATTTTTTATATCCCATAAGCCACGAACTTCAGCAGCCTTTCTGCCCGCAACTTCAGCAGGGAAAACAGAAGGGGAGAATGCCGGTTCTGTTCGCATATGTGTTCTTTTGCCCGGCACATCCGGTCCGGGGATATACAAGCTTCCTATTGAATCGCGCATTCGAACAATATCCCTTACAAAAGTAGAATCAACTTTAAAACTATCCCAAGGCATTTCATAGACAATCAAATTCACCGTGCCTTTTTGAATTAGACCCTCTACCCAAACAAAATCATCTTCCTTTTTTACCACTTTATATAAGGAGGGTATGTTAAGGGTTACACCAAAATTTTCATTAATTCCCTTATCCTTGTTCAAGGACCTTAAAAATCTACTTTGAGCTTCATTAATCTCCAATTTCTTGAATGTGGTAATGAAATCATTGGCTTTACTGTCTAGATTTTCAATTAATTCATCCTCCGTAGTCCCCTTGATTACAGCAACCTTTTGGGGTTTGGAATACAGGTTGGTCTTAATATGGGCCAGGTTCAAAGTATCCTTTTGTACATAAAGGACTGATCTTGTGTTACGCACTGTGCCAGAAAATACAGCGGGCGGAACCTGGATGATTGAAAATAAGGGTTCATCCATGGTTAGACCTAAAGATGAAGCTGCGAAGTGCTCACGCACCTTATCGCCTACTTTGGACTTCCATAGCTCATTATCGATTACAACAATCAATGTATTTATAGCGCCAATGGAACTGGGTAGGTAACTTTTTTTGCCTTTGTCTTTGCAGGATAAGATGATCACAAAGAAAAGGGCAAATAGTAACTTAAAATGTCTCATATGTGATTTTAGTTTACGATGAACAATCGCACAATTTCAATTTTGTGCCTGGTTTAAGGTTACTACCACTAATACCGTTCCATTCTCTTAAATTTTCGATACTAATTCCAGGATACTTTCTTGAGATGGTCCACAGTGAATCCCCACTTTTTACGGTATGCACCTTTGCACCTGCCACGCTTGCCCTCTTTGAGGTCGATTCGGGGCTTTTTGAAGCACTCTTAGAAGTCAAGACGGGCTTTCTCGAGTAAATGGTCAATCGCTGGCCTATACGAAGGTTATTGCTTCTTAAACCATTCCATCTTTTAATTTGGCTCACACCAACGCCATATCGCGCTGCGATTTTTCCTAGATAATCGCCGCTACGTACTTTATATCTTATGCGATTATCAGCCTTTACCAACTGCGGTAATGGTGATTCTTTACTCTTTAATTGCTTATTAACATGTGCATAGATTGCTTCTTCATTCGCTACAAACTTACCCATGGCCGCCTTTGGCAACCTTAAGGCATAATCCTTGCCCTTTACATAGGGAATGACATTTAGTTTATAGGAAGGATTCAATAGCTTCAACTCATCGGTTCCTACACCAACCAGTTCAGAAATCTGGTCAAAGGTAATTAGGCTTTTTACATGTATAGTATCGGTCTCGAAATAAGTACGGTCAACTTTCTGCGCTCTGATTCCATGTTCCTCAGCATACTCGAACAAATACATCGTAGCTAAAAATGCGGGTACATAACCTGCTGTTTCCCGTGGAAGATTTCTACGAATATTCCAGTAGTTCTTATATCCACCTGATCGTCTAATAGCCTTGTTTACATTACCCGGTCCTGAGTTATATGCTGCCAAGGCCAAATCCCAATCGTTAAAAATATCATAGAGTTTAGATAGGTATAGACAGGCAGCTTCTGTAGATTTTATGGGATCACTGCGCTCATCTACGTAACTACTTACATCCAACTTGTACATTTTGCCGGTACCATACATGAATTGCCATAGGCCAGTTGCACCAACCCTTGATCTGGCCTTGGGATTCAATGCAGATTCAACAATGGCCAAATATTTCATTTCCAAAGGAATGTCATGATTGTCTAATTGCTCCTCAAAAAGTGGAAAATAGAATTGACTTACAGTAAGCATTCTTTCAATTAATCCTCGTTTGCGAACCAAAAAAGATTTAATTACATTTTCTAAAGAAGGGTTATAGGCCACATTGAATGGCGTCTTTTGATTCAACCTTTTCAATCGCATTTTAAGCGTATCGGTATTCAAGTTGCTTTCGGTGACAAGATTATGGTTTAAGTTGGCTACCTCATTATACATATCGTCATAAAGGGCCGCACTCTCATACAACTCCTTCATCCAAAGACTATCGTATTTCGCGGCAATTTCAATATCCTTTAAATCGTAGGTTTTTTTATCCCCTACTGCGATAACAGGCAACGTATTGTCATTAATGGGGTTGGCAGATTCCAAGAGTTCCATCTGCTTTGCCCCTTCCATATCCATGGCAAGTGTATCTACTGGGATATCCTTGATTTCGATTACCTTGACTCCTTTCGTCGAAGCGTCTTTGGCTTCTTGAGCAGCTACTGGCATAGTTATGAGCATGATCAAAATCATGCCTAAAATCGAATCTTTAAATGAAAACATAGGATCTTCTTTTGTTAGCTGGGACCAACGAAAATCGTATTTTTTTTTGAAAGAATAAAATTTAAATACTTAAAGTCTTGTTTTGGAATGAAAGTCCCGTTAATCGATAACGCCCTTACCCTTCTAATATTGCAGCGATTCCTGGCAAAGTTTTTCCTTCAAGGCTTTCTAACATGGCACCGCCACCGGTAGAAACATAGCTTACTTTTTCCTGGAATCCGAATTGTTTTACTGCGGCCACGGAATCACCACCACCAACAAGGGAGAATGCCCCATTCTGAGTTGCCTCATCAATAAAATTTCCTACACTGATTGTGCCTGTGGCAAACTTTTCCATTTCAAAAACACCAACTGGTCCATTCCAAAGAATAGTTTTGCTTTCTAAAATAACATCCCTAAAGATCTTCAATGTCCTGGGACCGGCATCCAATCCTTGCCACCCTGATGGTATTTTATCCACATCCACAACTTGTGTCTCGGCAATATTGCTAAAATCATTGGCAGCTAAAACATCTACGGGAACATGAACTTTAACCCCTTTGGCCTTTGCTTGGGCAAGTATACGCATAGCGAGATCCATTTTATCATCCTCACATATAGAATCCCCAACCTGGCCGCCTTGGGCCTTGACAAAAGTATAAGTCATTCCCCCACCAATGATCAAATGATCTACTTTGTCCAGGATGTTTTCAATAATGGTGATTTTTGAGGATACCTTGGCCCCACCCAAAATTGCCAAGACAGGTTTTTCACCTGTCCGCATTACTTTTTCAATTGATTTTATCTCCTTCGCCAATAAATACCCAAAGCATTTTTGATTGGGAAAGAACTGGGCGACAATGGTTGTTGAAGCATGTGCTCTGTGCGCTGTCCCAAATGCATCATTTACATAGATATCCCCTAATTTGGATAGCTTTTGGGCAAAAGCAACATCACCAGATGTTTCTTCACTATGAAAACGAAGGTTCTCCAATAACAAAACTTCGCCTTCCTGTAATTCGGCAACAGCTTTTTCGGCCTCTTCACCTACACAATCGGAAACGAATTTTACTTGTACTCCGATTATTTCTGAAACCTTTCCACAAATATGTTTAAGCGACATGCTTTCGTTTCTCTGTCCTTTTGGTCTTCCTAAATGACTCATAAGCACTGCACTTCCTCCATCTTCTAAAACTTTGATTATCGATGGCTTTGCAGCTTCTATTCTGTTGGAATCCGTTACATTGAATTCTTCATCCAATGGCACATTGAAATCAACGCGAATCAATGCCTTTTTATTCTCAAAGTTAAAATCGTCAATAGTCATCATAATGCTTAGCTTTAAATGAATGGCAAAGGTAAAGATTTATGGGATTCCAATAAAAAATAGAACGCTATAATTTGTCTGCTGAAGAGCATTAATTTACTTATTCAAAAAAACTATCTTTGGGTTATGTTGTTCAATGAAATTTTAGGACTTGCCCATATAAAAAATCACTTGGCCTCGAGTGCTGATGCTGGTCGTATTCCCCACGCTCAACTTTTCGTTGGTCCAGAAGGTTCGGGTACTTTGCCAATGGCCTTGGCTTATGCCCAATATATTATTTGTGGTAATAAAAATGCTGAAAACCACGGTCAAGACCAGGCCTGTAATATGAAATGTGAGGCCCTCTCACATCCCGATATGCATTTTGCCTTTCCGGTTTCGAACTCAGCCAAGGTAAAAAGCCATGCGGTAAGTAATCATTATATGGAAGAGTGGCGACAATTCATCCAACAACAGCCCTATGGAAATCTCTTTGACTGGTACCGCTTGATCGGGATTGAAAGGAAGCAAGGGCAAATAGGCGTTGATGAGGCCCATGATATTGTCAAAAAGCTTTCCTTGAAGTCTTATGAAGGTGGATATAAAGTAATGCTGATCTGGATGGCGGAAAAGATGAACATTGCCACAGCCAACAAACTTCTGAAACTTATTGAGGAACCACCTGAAAAGACCGTTTTTCTTCTGGTTGCCCAAAATGAGGAACAGATAATCCAAACTATTAAATCCCGATGTCAAATACTGCATTTTCCACCCCTGGCCGAAGAGGCTATGGCAAAGGCATTAGAGGCTGAAGGGCTCATTCGCGAAGAGGCTTTGCGATTGGCCCACGAAGCAAATGGCAATTTTAATAAGGCCTTGGACTTGATGAACAATGATTCGGAGGACCTGGTTTTTGAAAAATGGTTCGTACAATGGGTGCGTAGTGCCTTTAAGGCCAAAGGAAATAAAGGAGCTGTTCATGAGCTTATACTTTGGGCGGAAGAAGTGGCGAAGACCGGAAGGGAGACCCAAAAGAAATTTTTACAGTACTGTATTGCCGTTATGCGACAAGCTATGCTAATCAATTTTAATGTAAAGCAATTGGCATATATGCGAATTCATGTCGATGGTTTCCAGTTGGATAAATTCGCACCCTTTATCCACGAAAACAATGTCCTGAAAATCGTAAAGGAATTAGAAGATGCCATGTATCATATTGAGCGTAACGGGAATTCGAAAATAATCCTTACTGATCTTTCGATAAAATTGACTCGTTTGTTACATAAAAAAGAAAGTCCGATAGCAAATTAAGTCACCTCTAAAATAACTGAAATGGAACACCTCATGAACAACGCAACTGAAATACTTATTTTATTGTTTTTGGTGGTCACCTTTGTACAGAGTGGGCTGGATAAGATTATTGATTGGAGCGGAAACCTCTCTTGGTTAAAAAGTCATTTTGCTGAAAGCCTTTTAAAGAATATGGTGCCATTGCTATTGGGTATTATTCTTGTCATAGAAATGGTTGCCGGCATCCTATGCGCCATTGGTGTTTATCAACTTGCTGCTTCGGGAGGAAGTACCTTGGCATTTTATGGCGCAATTTTAGCTTGTGTTGCCCTGCTAATGTTGCTCTTTGGACAACGAATGGCGAAGGATTACGATGGGGCCAGAACCATTGTCATTTATTTTATCCCTGCTATTTTCTTGGTCTTTTTATTGCATGCTTAAAACAAAAAACCCTAACACTAAGTTAGGGTTCCTGGTTTTATTTGAAAAACTACTACTTTTTGTAATTGTCATTTAAAATCTTCGTGATCTGAGCGGTCAGGTCGTTGGCGTCAGTACCATATAAGACACTACCGCCATCACCACCACCTAGTATATAGGTATATGCATTTGATTTGCCAAAAGCTTTGATTTCTTTTTTTACTTTGCTTACCAAACTGTCCATTTCGCCTTGACCCTCCAATTGTAATTGTTGTTCTTCTTGTTGGAGCTGTTGGCCCATGAACTGTCCTTTTTGCTGAATTATAGCGTATTCTTCCTGGGCCTTCTTTTGAGACATTTTTTGCGCTTTTACTTGAAAGGCCTGAGCCTCAATTTGAAAAGCTTGGGATATGCTATCCTTTTTTTTGCCAAAAGCCTCTAACTTGGTTTTGTATTTGGCCTCTACATCAATCTTTTCTTGATACTCATCCATCAACTTCACGTTGTCTACATATCCGATTTTTTCTTGTTGGCAAGATACCATCATCAATACTATTACTGCCAATACTAATCTTTTCATTTTTATATGATTTAAAATTTCCTGGTTTGCTAGGAATTATACTTTTGAATTCCGCAAAAATAGGAAAGGTTTTTAAAACTATCTCTTTTATTCCACTATTTGTGAAACAACCATGAAATCGATCCGGTAGTGATTTTCACAAAGCCCATTCTGGGGTTTTTGTCAAAAATCCAACTATAAATATAATTTATTGTTTTGCGATTATTAAATTGTCATAAACTATTATAATTCAATCTATCTAATGGCCGAATTCAATCCCAATGTAAAATCCAGATAGTGGATTGCTCTTGGAATGAGAAAAGCCCGGAAAACGCTTTAAAATGGCTTTTACCCTCTTTTTAGAATGTAAATATGCGAAGAATACTCCTTGCTGCTCCAAGCTTTTATATTTGATAAAAAACCAATGCCGAACGCCTTGAAATAATTCAGCCTACCGTTCCGATATTTTTCTGAAAGCAAAGAAACGTAAAACGAATCAAAAAGCATGGGTTTGGTTTTTATGACTTTCATACCGTGGTCGGAAAATAATCTTTCTATGGCTTCTTTTGAAAAATGCCAGAGATGTCTAGGTACATCAAAGGCCGCCCAATACTTTTTATAATGGCGTGCGTCATACGATTTGAAATTGGGGACGGCGATTACCATTGTTCCATTTTCATTTAACAAAGTGACCAGTTTTTTGATCTGCTCATCGAGATTTGGTAAATGCTCCAAAACATGCCAAAGGGTGATCACATCATACTTTTTGTTTGAAAGCAACTTCATATTCGTGCATAACTCTATTCCTTTCTCTTGAGCCCGACTTCTCGCATCCTGGTTTGGTTCTATTCCTTCGGCATCCCAATCCCCGTTTTTCGCGGCCAACAAAAAATCCCCAGTACCGGCACCAACATCAAGAAGTGTTTTACCACAAGTACTATTTTTTTTGATAAGTCTAAGCTTCTTCCAGAGACTGTATTTTTTTACAATTTGATACGCCTTGTCAAAAAAGGATGTGCTGGCGTCTGTATGTGAAATATAGTCATCGCTCCTGTAGTACTTGTCGAGATCTTTAGGCTGTGGTATGGTAATCAACATCTGCAAGGTCTCATCGTAAAGGAGTTCAAATTCCTCACCTGTAACAGTATAATCCTTAGTTTTTAAATACAACTTCATTGTAATTATCGGTAGACAAGTATTCTTTTTTAAGAGTTCGAAGATACTCTAAAACAGCTTCCCGTGAAAGCGAATTCATCTGTAAACAATCCTTTTCCAAATCGCTATAGACTTCTATGGCGATATACCAATTACCCACTCTAGAATACCCAACATCCTCATCTGAAAAGATAGGATCCATGTCATCATTGCCCAATGCAGCATTTGTAAAAACATCAAGTAGGACAGGAATCAAATTAATTGATTTGTAAGGTATCCCGGCTTCGTAAAAGGAAAAGAAATATTGCTGTTCTCCTATTGTAAAAGGCACGTCATCATACACATTTATATTGTTCAATTGAAACTTTGTATCTATAAAATTGTAGAATTGTCCTGCATCTTTCGGATCCTCGAATACGAACATTTCACGTTTGGGCAGATCCCTTTTAAAAGATTCTCCTTTGGTAATTCTATAGTCAGCGATTTTGGGAGCTACGCGCAATGGTATGCAAGAAGCTAGTGCTAAAAACAAAATAGTTATAGTTAAACAGGCTCTCATTTTTTTGGTCAATTTAGATACTAATAGCAGCATCAAAAACTAAGCCAGTTTATGTCTATATTTATCAGCAATCGCAACGCACAAGGATTTTTCTTTGTATTTGGAATGACAAAAAAAAGGAGTATGCACTCTATATTGTTCCACGTGGAACAATTATCTTGTCAACGCCCCATAAAAACCAGAAGAACACTAATATCAGAAGGTGATACTCCACTTATCCGTGATGCTTGCGAGATAGAGATCGGTCGAATTGCCTCGAGTTTTTCGCGCGCCTCGAAAGAAAGGGATTTTAGTTTTGAGTAATCAAAATTATCAGGGATTTTTACATTTTCAAGCCTATGTAACTTATCTGCATTGTTCTTTTCCTTTTGAATATATCCGGCATACTTCACCTGTATTTCCGTTTGCTCCATCACTTCTCGGTCCAACTCCTGCTCCGCTACAAAATTGGACACCGATTTAAGCTGCATCATGTGTTCCATAGTCACTTTAGGTCTCGAAAAGGCCTTAAACATTTTATCCGATTGTTTTACTGGTGCGGAACCAACATCCTCCAAGATTGGGTTTATATCTTCAGGGGTGACACTGGTCTTTCTAAAAAAATGTACAAAGGCATCTGACTTTCTTTCCTTATCCTGCATACGTTTTAATCGTACATCAGTCGCCAAACCAATCGCATGACTCATTGGGGTAAGTCTTAAATCAGCATTATCCTGCCGTAAAAGAGTACGGTACTCGGCACGGGAAGTAAACATACGATACGGTTCTTCCGTGCCTTTTGTTATTAGGTCGTCTATTAAGACCCCGATATAGGCTTCATCCCTTTTAAGAACAAAAGGCTCCTTTTCATTAATCTTTAAATGCGCATTTATACCGGCCATCAGACCTTGGGATGCCGCTTCTTCGTAACCCGTTGTCCCGTTTATCTGTCCAGCGAAATATAGATTTTCAATTAACTTTGTTTCGAGTGTGTGTTTCAATTGTGTAGGTGGAAAATAATCATACTCTATCGCATAGCCAGGTCTAAAGAACTTGACGTTTTCAAAACCAACCACCGAACGCAAGGCTTTGAACTGTACTTCTTCCGGTAGTGAAGTCGAAAAACCATTTACATATACCTCTACCGTATTCCATCCTTCAGGTTCCACAAAGAGTTGATGACTATCCTTGTCGGCAAATCTATTGATCTTATCTTCGATTGATGGGCAATATCTAGGGCCGATACTCTTAATTCGGCCATTGAACATAGGAGACCTTTCAAAGCCCTCACGTAATAAATCATGTACAACATGGTTGGTGTGACTCATGTGACAGTCGCGTTGCTCCCTTAAAATAGGAGTGTCTAAATAGGAAAACTTTTCAGGGACAGCATCACCAGGTTGCACTATCATTTTGGAATAATCCAAAGACCTACCATCAACTCTGGGTGGAGTACCAGTTTTCATTCTACCGCTAGCAAATCCTAAATCAACAAGTTGTTCGGTAATACCCGTTGCAGCCTTTTCGCCAGCACGGCCTCCACCAAATTGTTTTTCTCCAATATGGATCAAACCATTCAGGAAAGTGCCATTTGTCAATACAACGGACTTCCCCTTTACATCAATTCCCAAAGTCGTTCTAACCCCTACAACCCTATCGTTATCGAGCAAGAGTCCACTTACCATCTCCTGATAAAAATCTACATTAGGTGTATTCTCCAGTACAATTCTCCATTCCTCCGCAAAACGCATTCGATCACTCTGTGCCCGGGGACTCCACATAGCAGGTCCCTTGGATTTGTTTAACATCTTAAATTGTATGGCAGATTTATCTGTTACAATGCCACTATACCCCCCAAGCGCATCGATTTCACGTACAATTTGTCCTTTTGCAATACCCCCCATGGCAGGATTGCAGGACATTTGACCAATAGTCTGCAGATTCATCGTTGCCAATAAAGTTCTAGACCCCATATTGGCCGCCGCTGCCGCAGCTTCAGCCCCTGCATGTCCGCCACCTACTACTATAACATCATACTCCTCGCTAAACATATCCCTTAATTATGTTCCACGTGGAACATTTTCATTTTTTCCTCTTCCTTTCCACGCATCATCGAGACCTCCTTACTTGTTTTGTCATTGTATCCCAATAAGTGAAGAACACCATGGGCCATTACACGTAATAATTCTTTCTGGAACCCTTTTTTAAAAATAACCGCGTTTTCCTTTACCCTTTCCGTTGAAATGAATATATCCCCGCTCAGGGTTCTTCCCTCTGAATAATCAAACGTTATAATATCGGTAAATTCATCGTGATTCAAATGCTTCCGATTCAGCCCCAAAAGGTAGTCATCATCACAAAATATAAAGTTGATACTTCCAAGTAAAGCGCCTTCAGACCCTATTACCCTACTTATCCAATAGGAATATTCATCTGATGAACTAAGCCTAAATTCCCCTTCATAAAAAAAATCAACCATCACTTTTGAAATATTCCCTGACCTTGTTTTGAAAATTTTGGCGCAAAGGTAGGGCTTGTCTGTTTAATATTTCTATATCATTTCGATAATTATCTAGCAATGAAGGTTTAGTAAGTATAGGATTTTGAAAAATGCTTTCGTTTGTATTGCTTTCACGTTCTGATTTTTCACCTTTCCTTAGGGTGGCATTTTCAAGCTTTAATAATTCGTGTTGAATAGCCGTTACCTTACTTCTAGATCTTTGGGTAACCCCATTTTCCAACAAATCATTTTCAAAATCCTCCATTTGCTTTATCAACTTTTCCCCCAGTTTTCTTTCTCCAGCATTAATCATATCCAATAATTGTTCTTCCAACTTTTGGCGTAACATCTGTTGTTCCTTATAAATCTCGTAAATCTCCCTTAACTCGTCCTCGCTAGGTTGTTCCTGCCCATCACCCTCAACTTCGTTTCCACTTTTATCGCCTTTGCTACCCTCTTTTCCTTTTTGCCCATATTTCCCTTCCTGGCCCCTTTCAGGTTTTGAACTATCGCCTTCTTTAGCATCCTCGCCTTCTTGTCCGGTTTCGCCTTTACCTTGTCCCTCTTTTTCATTACTACCCTCGGATTGCCCCATTCCTTCCATCTTTTCCTTAAGTGCGCCTTGCCCCTTTATAATATCAGGTAATTGAAACCCGTCATTACTGCTGCCCGAACCTGAACCTGATTGCATACTCTGCTGCATATTATCCAGAATATGCGCTAGAAAATCAGCCAAATTATTACTGGCGTTTAACACATATTTCTGATACGATATACCTTGGTACATCTGATTTTCCGCAATGCTTTCCAACGACTTATCAATATTATAGTATACCTCCGTTATCTGTTCATTCACAAATTCAGAAAGTTCAGCTCTTCTTAATGATAAAGCGAATAAGCTATCATCAACATGTTCAAATAGACCACGCAGCGCATTCTGTTTCTTTACCGTGGCCGAAAAATTACCAATATCAAGATCGGCTTCCTCTAGGGTTTCAAAAAGATTCTCCTGCTTAAAAGAAAATGTAATTAAATTATCTAAAATCTGACGTAGCATTTCAGCATCCTCAGTAATTGAAGAGCCGCCCGAAGCACCAGCTGAGGAAGCATCCAACTCCTCGGCCATCTCCTTCATCTTTTCAGAAGCGGACTTCTGCTTTTGTTTTATTTTTGCAGCATTCTCCCGCTTTCCTTCCGATTCAGAAGATTGGTCTGTTCCCCTTTGTTTATTTATTTCTTCCAAGGCGTCCTTTTGGTTGTTCTTAATAGATTCCTCCTTGGACTTATCTATTTTAAGATCAATCGGCTTTTTTAGATTTTCATTATCCTTTTTTAGTTCGTTTAATTCCTCGGATAACTCCTCAAAATCCTTGTTCATTTCTTCTTGTTTCTTATTTAAGAATTTCTCAGCGTTATCCAATTCCGATAAAATATTCTGCTGCTCACTCAACTTTTCCAAATCATTCGCTAATTGCGATGCTTTTTCAGAGACATAGTACCTTTTGGTCAGTTCAAGTAACTGTTCTAGATTACGTTTACTATTCTGCTGCTTTTTTCCCAATTCCTCCAAACGTTTGGATAATTCCTCTTTGTCTATTTTATCGGCAATCTTATTCAATTCTTCCAACAATTTCTCGTTCTTCTTAGCTTCAAGTTCCTGTCGTTCCAAGCGCTCCTGCAACAATCTACTTAAATTGGCATCCTTATTGGTCTTCTCCAGGTTTTCCTTTAATTGTTTGCTGAATTTCTGCATAAGATTCTCCTGTTCTTGTTGCTTCCGAAGAAATTCCCTCACTTGATTTTCATCGCTATAGTTTAATTGTTCCTTTTCCTTTTGTTCTTTGTTAATTTCATCAAGTGCTTCTTGCTGCTCCTTGAACTTTTCCAAAGACTTGTCCATATTGTGAATTATAGCCTGTTGTGTTTTTAACTCTTTGTTCAATAATTCATCCTCGTTCAACAATGTGCTTGTAAAAATTTGACTTGTAACGGATTTACCTCCATGAATTGCATCATTATCCCTCGATACAAAATAATAATAATAGGTTATTTCATCTTTTAGCCGTAAACCGGATGGGAAAGTGTAATAAAATTGACTAAAGTTAGCATTGGGCCTACTTACTTCAACAAACTGCTTTTCATCCTTATTTGATTCCGGATAACAAACCAATTTGATACTGACCAATTTATAATCATCCGAAGATTCCCCAACATAGTATAAAGTATTGGGATTCAATGAATCCAAAACCTGTTCAACCTTTATGGTTGGATAAGCGTCCTTAATAACAGAAAACCGATAATCCAATTTTTCATAATCCTTTACATTGTTGTTTGATGTGGTAATCTGATAATCATAGTTGTTATATATTTGTTTTGATAATGTAAATCCATCCTTGGATTTATTAAAATTCCATACGGTATCTTTTTCAACTAAATGAACTTCGTCCGTATTTTCACCAGTAACATTCCACGAAACTTTTGTGCCTTCCGGTAATATCGCATTGCCAGTGCTTTTAAGGGACTCTGATTCCTTATTAAGGTACTTGGGGTAATCAAGTTTTAATTCAAAATTTTGAATAGCAGGTGTTTTCAAAACATTTAGACGATACATTTTCGATAGTACCTTGCCAGAAGAGAATTGAAATTCAGTTTCTTCCAAAGGCGGTGCGAAGGTAAATTTAAAAGTACCGCCTTCTTGCTGTAGTAAAAGTTCTTTTCCATCAATCCTAATATTTACAGCGTCTGGTCGCACTTCTCCCCTGGTCCCTACATAAATCGTATACGATTTGTCCTCTAAAACATCCAGGGTGTTGGTCAATAGTTCAAACTTAAAAGGGGCTGGAGGTTCATAGGCCATATCATAATTGACCATTCTATCATAAGAACTAAAAAAAGAGCTGAAATTACCAGTCAATGCAATCAGTCCAAACAAAACTATAGGCACAATCAAATACTTTACATACTTACTATTTTCCCTATAGTCTACGGCCTTGGTAAACGGTATGGGTTTGAGCGTTTTAGACCGCTGTTCAATGCTCGCCAATAATAATTCCGATTGGTTTTTATCCTCGGCTAAATCCAATAAATTGTACAATTTATCTGCTACTTCAGGAAAGTGCTTGCCAATTAACCGAGATGCGTCTTTGTTGTTAATTCCTTTTTTAAGCTTGAATAAATAAAGTAAAGGTGTAAAGATAAATTTATACAACAGGAACAATCCTATCAAAACAAAACAGAAAAACAGAATCATTCTTCCAACAGAACTCAACCAAAGAAAATATTCAACCCCTAAAACCACAAATAAAAACAGAAGACCTAGGATCAGGAATAGCAAGGCGCCCTTTATCAGCATTTTTGTGTAATACTTCTTTGTGAAATGGTTTAGTTTATCAAGTATGTTGTGATACGTTTGCAATTTGGGCTATATTTAATACCAAGATAATTTATAAATCAAACTTAGTTGGCAAAATATTGTTAAAAGGTAGAAGATGAAAGATTTAAAGTATTTGGCAGCATACACTTTGCCTATCTCCGCAGCAATTGGCTTTTATTTTAAAGGATATTGGAGTTTTTTTACCCCCTTTTACGCCTTTGTCATCATTCCTGCCTTAGAAATGCTCTTACCTCAAGATAGTACCAACGTCAAAGATGAAGAACGTGGATCAATAAAGAACAAAGTCATTTTTGATTGGTTCCTCTATTTAAATGTACCCGTGGTCTTTGGTCTCCTGATATACGCACTCTGGTTTATTTCGTCGCACAGTGTTGCCATTTCCGAAGTTTTGGGATTATCCTTTTCTTTGGGTATTGTTCTTGGAACTAACGGTATAAATGTCGCACATGAACTTGGTCATAGGATAAAAACCAAGGAAAGATATTTGGCGAAACTGCTTTTACTTCCTTCTTTATACATGCATTTTTACATTGAACATAATTTTGGGCATCATGTGAATGCGGCCACCCTTGAAGATCCGGCGACGGCCAAATACAACCAAACGGTATATTCATTTTGGATTACCTCCGTATTTAGGCAGTATATGAACGCTTGGAAACTGCAGCGCAAACTTTTAAAACAGAACAAAATTAGCACGTTTTCGTATAAAAATGATATGTTATGGTATCTGATACTTCAAGCCATATATCTAGTATCGGTTTGGTATATATTCGACCTAACAGGAATGCTATTTGCCCTTGGAGCCGCAATTGTTGGCTTTCTATTATTGGAAACCGTTAATTATATTGAACACTACGGTCTATTGCGAAAAAAATTGCCGTCCGGAAAATATGAGCGAGTTAGGGAAATACATTCCTGGAATAGCAATCATGTTGTTGGCCGCATAGTTTTGTACGAATTGACTAGACATAGCGATCATCATTACAAATCGTCCAAGAAATATCAAATGTTGGACTATCACGACAAATCCCCTCAAATGCCATACGGATATCCCACATCAATGGTTATGTCGTTTATGCCTCCCCTTTGGTTCAAAGTAATGAATCCTAGAATTCCGGCGGAAATGAAAACTTTTCAGAACTCTTGAATGTTCACTAAGCACTAGAGGCAAGAAAATAATATTCAGGGAATAGCGACCGCCTTTTTTATACCTTTGCATTTCAATTTTCCATTATGCCCAAAAAAGTCAGAGTTAGATTTGCCCCGAGTCCTACAGGGCCCTTACACATTGGTGGTATTCGTACGGCCTTGTTCAATTACTTGTTTTCTAAAAAACACAATGGTGACTTTGTTTTGCGTATCGAGGATACCGATCAAAATAGATATGTAGAGGGGGCTGAACAATATATTATCGACGCTCTGGATTGGTGCGGTATCCCATATGATGAAGGTCTAGGAAAAGATGGTGGTTTTGGCCCTTATCGGCAAAGTGAGCGCAATCAAATCTATAAACAATATGCTGACCAATTAATAAGTAGGGGTAAGGCATATTATGCCTTTGACACTGCTGATACATTGGACTATCACCGGAAAGACCATGAAGCCAAAGGAAAGACATTTATCTATAACTGGCATAACCGGTTGAAATTAAATAATTCCCTGTCTCTGACATCTGAGGAAACCAAGGCGAAAATTGAAGCCGGGGAAGACTTTGTGATACGGTTCTTAACCCCACAGGATGAAAAATTACATCTAAAGGATATTATCAGAGGTGCAATTGAGATAGACACCAATATTCTTGATGATAAAGTTCTTTTTAAGAGCGACGGTATGCCCACCTATCATTTGGCCAACATTGTAGATGACCATTTGATGCAAATCAGTCATGTTATCCGAGGGGAGGAGTGGTTGCCTTCTTTGGCCTTGCATCAATTGCTGTATGACGCTTTTGGGTGGGATGCCCCCCAATTTGCACACCTGCCATTAATCATGAAACCTGTGGGCAAAGGCAAGCTGAGCAAGCGTGATGGTGAAAAGATGGGGTTCCCGGTATTTCCCCTATCCTGGAACGATTCCTTAGGATATCGCGAAGCGGGCTATTTTCCGGAAGCTGTTATCAATTTTTTGGCACTGCTCGGATGGAATCCAGGAACGGAACAAGAAGTCTTTGACCTGGAAGGGCTGGTACAAGCCTTTAGTCTGGAACGTGTAAACAAGGCAGGTGCCCGTTTTGATCCTGAAAAAACCAAATGGTTCAATCATCACTATTTACAAAATAAGTCTGACCATGAGTTGGCTGAATTGTATGAAGTAGAGCTGACCACAAAGGAAATCCGCACTTATCCAGTGGATAAAAACTATATAGCAAAAGTCGTGGCCTTGATCAAAGAGCGTGCTAATTTCGTTTCTGACTTCTGGGATTTAAGTTACTATTTCTTTAAAGCTCCCGAGATTTTGGATGAAAAAGCAGTTCGTAAGCAATGGAAGGACGATACCCCGCAAATTATGGGTGATCTTGTTGCCACTTTGGAAGGCATTGAGGACTTCTCATCTGAAAATGTCGAGACTTTGGTCAAGGAATGGATTAATGATAAAGAGCTTTCTTTCGGAAAAGTCATGCCTCCTTTGCGATTGGTAATCGTCGGGGCCATGAAAGGGCCACATTTATTCGATATTTTGGGAATGATAGGCAAGGAAGAGAGTATTTCAAGAATTCAAAAGGCGATTTCTATTCTATAAGATCGGAATTGTAACAAATAGACCCGTTTTCCTACAGATATTATAAAGCGATTTTGTAAATTCATTCACTAACTAAAATTATTATATAACATGGGCAATTTCTTTTTAATTCCTATCATTTTTTTAGGACTCATCATTCTATTTTCCTCATTCTTCATAGTGAAACAACAAACCGCTGCAATCGTTGAGCGTTTTGGTAAGTTTCAAAGCATACGCCACTCAGGCCTTCAAATGAAAATTCCACTTGTTGATCGTATTACGGCCCGTTTGGGATTAAAAATCCAGCAATTGGATGTTATTGTAGAAACAAAAACCCTTGATGATGTATTTGTTAAACTAAAGGTTTCTGTACAATATGTGGTGATAAAGTCAAAAGTGTATGAAGCCTTTTATAAGTTAGAATACCCTCATGATCAAATTACATCCTATGTTTTTGATGTGGTTCGTGCCGAAGTTCCCAAGATGAAGTTGGATGATGTTTTTGTCAAGAAAGATGATATTGCGATTGCCGTTAAAACCGAACTACAGGATGCCATGTTGGAATATGGATACGACATTATAAAAACCCTTGTGACCGACATTGATCCAGATGCGCAAGTAAAAGAGGCTATGAACCGTATAAATGCCTCTGAACGTGAAAAAATAGCCGCCCAGTTTGAAGGTGATGCCGCGCGTATCCTCATCGTGGAAAAGGCTAAAGCGGAAGCTGAGAGCAAAAGATTACAGGGACAGGGCATTGCCGACCAGCGTCGTGAAATTGCCAGGGGCTTAGAAGAGTCCGTCGAAGTTTTGAACAAGGTTGGCATTAATTCCCAAGAAGCCTCTGCCCTTATTGTCGTTACCCAACATTATGACACCTTGCAATCGATAGGCGAGGAGACCAATACGAATTTAATCTTGTTACCGAACTCTCCGCAAGCGGGAAGTGATATGCTGAATAATATGGTTGCTTCATTTACGGCAAGTAATATGATCGGGGAAGAAATGAAAAAGAAGAATCCGAAATAAGTAAAGGATTCCGTATCCAAAAACAGCAAATTCCCTCTTACCAAAAATTTGGAGCGATTTTCCTTTTCATATCGAAAAAAAATAAATCAGTACAGCATTCCGGTCAATCCAAGGTAATTCTTTGTTTAAAGACCTTTGTGAAGCTTTTTCCATGACTGTCGTGGTAATTCATGACCAATAAAAGAAATGCTCTTAAAGTACCCAATATAGGGGCGTTTTCCATAGATAATACCGATTGATATATTTTAATCAATAGGAAATATCAATCCTAGTTTTTTTGCTGTATTTTGGCCCAAGTATCCCTTAATGTAACTGTTCTGTTAAAAACCAATTTCTCGGCAGTCGAGTCCGGGTCCACGCAAAAATAGCCTAACCGTTGAAACTGAACACGGTCCTCCACTTTGGCGTTTTTTAAACTAGGTTCTAAAAACCCTTTGATGATTTTTAAGGAATCAGGATTTACAAATTCCATAAAATCCCTGTCCTTATGTGTATCTGGACTTTCATCTAAAAACAAACGGTCATAAATTCGAACCTCGGCTTCTAAGGCATGTTGTACAGATACCCAATGTAAGGTTCCTTTCACCTTGCGAAGACTTTCTTCCGAACCACTGCCACTTTTGCTATTGGGATCATAGGTACACTGAATTTCAGTAATGTTGCCTTCAGCATCTTTAGTACAACTTTCCGCCTTAATGATGTAGGCATTTTTCAATCGTACTTCACCTCCCAATTTTAATCTAAAGAATTTACGATTGGCCTCTTCCTTAAAGTCATTTCTTTCAATATAGATTTCCCTAGAAAAAGGAACTTGTCTCTTTCCGGCTTTTTCATCTCCTGGATTATTCTCCGCTTCTAACCATTCTTCCCTACCTTCAGGATAATTCGCAATTACAACCTTGATTGGGTCCAAAACGCCCATTACCCTAGGCGCAACCTTATTTAAATGTTCCCGTACATGAAATTCCAATAAGGAAACATCTATTAAATTTTCACGTTTTGCAATTCCTATGGTGTCCGCAAAATTCCTGATGGACTCCGGGGTGTAGCCTCTTCGGCGTAATCCCGAAATAGTAGGCATTCGGGGGTCATCCCAACCATTCACAATGCCTTCCTCAACCAATTTTAAGAGTTTCCGCTTACTTACAACGGTATGGCTCAAGTTTCTTCTCGCAAATTCCCGCTGCTTGGGACGTACTGTTTTCCCATCATACACCTGATCCAAAAACCAGTCATACAGTTCACGGTGCATTGCAAATTCAAGCGTGCATAACGAGTGCGAAACCTGTTCTATATAATCGCTTTCACCGTGTGTCCAATCGTACATCGGATAAATACACCAATCAGTACCTGTTCTGTGATGAGCCTTATGAAGTATTCGATACATGATAGGGTCCCTCATTAACATATTCGAAGAGCCCATGTCTATTTTAGCTCTCAAAACATGGGTCCCCTCTTTAAACTCACCCTTCCTCATCGCTTCGAATAGCCCCAGATTTTCATCTATGCTTCGATTGCGATAGGGACTATGGGAACCCGATTCATTCGGTGTACCTTTTTGCGCTGCCATTTCCTCAGAGGACTGGCTATCTATATATGCCTTCCCTTTTTTAATTAGAACAATGGCCCAATCGTATAATTGCTGAAAATAATCCGATGCATACCGTTCGGTATCCCATTCATAGCCAAGCCAAGCCACATCACGCTTTATAGCGTCTACGAACTCCTGCTCTTCCTTTACCGGATTAGTATCATCAAACCTGAGATTTACTGGGGAACCATAACGTAAACCCAATCCAAAATTCAGGCAAATTGAGCTAGCATGGCCTATATGCAAATAGCCATTGGGCTCTGGTGGAAAACGAAAACGCAATTGTTCTTTTGGAAAGCCATTTTGAAGGTCTTCCTCAATGATATGTTCTAAGAAATTCAATGATTTAGGAACTTCGTTCATTTGGTATTTTTTAGGAAGTGCAAAGGTAGGAAAAATGCTGCTATTGCAGGCAATCAAATACCCTAGCATACAAATAACACTGTTTCACAACATATTTTCAATACGCT
>CAZHJO010000012.1:0-10672 GCA_964532755.1 uncultured Maribacter sp.
AGGTTTTCTTTGTCTAGTTTGATTACCATCATTCCCCTGGTGTTTGCAAATTCTTGACGGTCAAGGTTCGTTTTATTCGTACCATGCATTACGGTATAAATCCTGTCCCCACATTCTCCCGAATATCCAATGACCAATTTATTTTGCGATATAATAGCTTCCCAATAATCGGCGGTAAAGGTTTACCGATTGGTGTTATCGCAACTTCTTCGGATGGCAAAATGTCTCCCTTTTGGTTGGCTGCCAACAGTATTAAGTTCCAGGCCTTGTCATTGTTCAAACAGCAGACCTGTTCTCGATCTTCCTGGGTCTTCAAAGCTCTCTGGCTCTATAAATATGTCTTGAACGAGAAGGGCATTAAAGCCAAAAACGATAAAAAGAATATTCTTTTAACCAGTGAGTTCATATTGTTGTTGAAAATTTCAATCATTCCAATGTTCATCAATTACTTTTTGAATATGCGGATAATTGGCATCGGTCTCGTTCAATTCCTTGCGGATTTGTACCAATTGGGTTTTTAAATCATTAATGGTAGATGCATAAGCAGGATCGCTATATGCATTGTTCATTTCCTTAGGGTCCTTCTTTAGATCATAGAATTCCCAAGCAGCTGGAGTATGATTGGTAAAATCATTACCCCAGCTATCCTTGTTCCAATCGGCATTCGGATCATCGGTATTTACCCAATATTTTCCATAAAAAAATATTAATTTATATTCCTTGGTACGAATACCGAAATGGGCCGGATTCTGATGTTTGTGTGCCAAATGCATCCAATAGCGATAATAGGTAGCCTGTTGCCAACCATCAGGTTCAGCACCGGTTTCCAATATGGTCTTAAAACTCTTTCCTTGCATGTATTCCGGCACATTCCCATCCGCGATATCAATCAATGTGGGCGCAAAATCAGTATTATTGATTATGGCATCCGTTCGGGTCCCCGACATGATCTTTTTGGGGTACCTTACAAAAAACGGCATGCGCATAGCTTCATCATACATCCAACGTTTATCAATATAATCATGCTCTCCCAGCATAAAACCCTGGTCTCCTGTATAAACTATAACCGTATTCTCAAGTAGGCCTTCTTCCTCCAAATAATCAAGTAGGCGTTTTACATTATCATCTACTCCTTTAACGCATCTGAGGTATTTTTTTAAATAATCCTGATAGGTGTTACTTGTATATTCCTTTTCTTCTGGAGACATATTCCATTTAACCAATTCCTCGGGCCTGATATCCTTAGCTTCCCTGTATTTTTTATAAACAGTGGTATCATTCCAGTTGATATTATTTGCTTGATGGCGAATTAAATTGCGGTGTGATACCGATGAACCAATGATTCTTGTTAAAGAGTCGTTTATACCTCTTGTACCAATAGAGCCATTGTTTTTATTGTCATATAGACTTTCGGGTTCTGGAATAAAGGTATCTGCCAAATAATCCTCATATCTCGGGGCATATTCAAAATCATCATGAGGCGCCTTAAAATGGTGCATTAGAAAGAAAGGTTTGTTCGGGTCTCTCTTGTTCTTTAAATAATCCAAAGTAATATCAGTAATCATATCAGAGGAATGACCTTCGGTCGTTACCACATTTTCAGGCCATGGTTTATCACCCCGAATTCTAAAATCCGGATTAAAATATTTTCCCTGAACTGGCAATACCTTATAATAATCAAAAGCAGCTGGTTCCTCATGAAGATGCCATTTACCAACGATGGCCGTTTGGTAGCCCAACTTTTTCAATTCTTGGGGTAGGTATTGGTTTTCTGGTGCAAGTGATCCTTCCAGATCGATCACCCCATTCGTTTGGGCCCGTTGCCCTGTAAGTATTGCTGCCCTACTTGGTACACAAATAGAATTGTTCACAAAGCAATTCTGAAAAATAATACCTTCATTAGCGAGTTTATCCAGTGTTGGGGTAGGATTCAAACTTGCCAAACGACTGCCATAAACACCAAAACCTTGGGTGGTATGGTCATCTGCCATGATATAAATAATATTTGGTTTTTGAACAGTTTTCATGGCATCTTCCTTACAAGAAATCAAAACTGAGAGAAAAACCATGGGGACGAAAATTCGCTTACTAAAAATGGTCATTTTAAACATTTTGTATTACTTATTTTAATTCCTGAGTAAAATCCTTACGGAGCATTTTATGGGGAACGTACCTTGCTAATATCCAAGGGATCATTCAGCTCCTTTTGCAATTGCATTAAATCAGCAAACAGCATATCAATTTTTTCCTGATATTTTTCTTCATCTGCCAAATCATACATTTCTTCCGGGTCATTGGCCATATCGAACAACAATACTTTATTCAATTTGGGGTAGACCATCAATTTAAATCCATCTTTTCTGATCATACGTTGGCTATTAACATAACCACCATAAATACCATCATAAAAGCTCCTTGTTCTTTCGCCATTCACGAAGTCCATCACGCTATTGAAAAATACATAATCCGGTTTGTCAACCCCGGCCAAGTCGAGACTTGTGGCCATGGCATCCTGCAAATAAATATCCGAAGCGATCTTATTCTCTTTGGGTACATCTGGCCCAACGATAATAAATGGGGGTCGAATGCTATGATCAAATTGTGTCTGTTTGCCCAATAGGCCATGACGGCCCATAGCCAAACCATGATCCGAAGTGAATATGATATATGTATTGTCCATTTTCCCAGTCGCTTCCAATTCATTAAATATCGCCCCTATTTGATCATCCAAATGGGTAATCAGTGCGTAGTATTCCTGAATATGTTTTTTTGTTGCGTATTCCGTTCTAGGAAATGGGGCCAATGCCTCATCTCTTAAATTGGGGCCATTACCGATACTATCCTTAAATGGATACATGGGCAGCCAACTTTTGGGTAGGCTAATGTTTTCTAAGGGATACTTGTCTAAATATGCCTTAGGGGCTTGCCGTGGATCATGAGGTGCATTAAACGCTAAGTACATAAAGAAAGGCGTATCCTTTGTTTTGGCCTTTTTGATAAAACCAATAGCGTCATCCTTGAGAACCTCGCTCCAATGTTTACCACCTTCCCAAAAACCACCGAATTTCTTGTCGGTGGGAGACCAGGCCGTGTCATTCTCACTAAGGGGACGATTATAACCCACAGCTTTTATTTCTTCTTCCGATTTACCATTTTTGATCATTTCATTGATGAATGGAATGGTCCCGTTGTGACTCCATGAATCTCTGGGCATTCCTGGTCGTACATGTGTTACGTTTTGAAAAACAGAGGTGGCTGGGGCATCTACATGCCACTTGCCGGTCATATAGGTTTCATAACCGGCTCCTTCCATCAATTTTCCCCAAGTCTTGTCCATTTCCTGACCGTTTATCCAACCTCGCCTAAACGTATTTGCGTTCCAAACACTGCGTCCCGAAATTAGCATGGCCCGGGAAGCAACGCATACGGCACCGTTCCAAGCACCCATATTATAGGCATGTGAAAATGTTGTTCCTAATTTTGCCAATTTATCCAAATTTGGAGTAATGATCTCTTTGTTTCCCAATGCATTTATGGCTGTGTAAGTCATGTCATCCGCGAAAATGAAAACAATATTTGGCTTGGATGAATCCTGTTTCTCTTCCATCTTACAACTAACAAACAATGTTAATAGGGTTATCGCCAAGACTAATTTCATATAGTTACAATTTTTCAATTTGTACATAGTACGATGGTATTTCGTCATTCTTATTGGTCAAAAATGTGCTTTTTAATTTAAAACTACCAGGAACCAACTGGGTTCTTAGCTCAACGAATGGTTTATTGGAATCAACTTCAGCTTCTATTGAAACGTCCCCTATTTGTACTATTGCCTTGGAAAAATCGAGCACATTCCCAATGGGAAGACCGTCACGATATGAAGTACCAGCAATTTCATCAACAGCTTGGTTGATCACCAATCCAGATTCTGGTGGATAACGAAACAACCTGAAACTATATTCGCTTTCCTCTTCCACCTTGACACTATAATAGCCCTTTGGATAAAACTTACCTTCTCTGATCTGAACTTGATTCCAAGGGATAGCTTCCGGTGTATGCATATCATGGACAGTAATCAAAACCGGGTTCGCTGCACTATTTCCCAGCGGTATTTCGGCATATTTTATATCTGATTGCAAGCTTGTCCACCAATCATCGTAGAATGCACTCATTTTGGAAACGATATCAGGGTGTTTATCCGCGACATTGTTTTGCTGACCTAAATCCTCAGTCACATTATATAGTTCCTTCCCATCGATCAATCGCCATTCCGTAGACATGACACAGCTGTTTCGCCCTTTTTCAGGCAATTGGTTTCTTTGGGTATCAACAACCAACATTCGATCAATTTTTTCTTCTTTACCTCGTAAAATATCGGCAACATTGGTGCCATCCAAGTGCTTCTTAGGCGAAAACTTTATCCCAGCTAAATCAGTCAATGTTGGCAATAGGTCAACATGGGCCGCAAGTTCATTTGAGCTTCTTGCTTGCATTATATCTCCTGCTGGCCAACTAATAAAAAACGGGACACGGTGTCCCCCGTCATAATGACTTCCTTTTGTACCTCGTAAACCGGCGTTATACCCTGTAGGTGGGCTGCCGTCCATATTATACTTAATTCCACCGGCAGTGCCATTATCTGTACTGAAAATAATAATGGTATTGTCAAATTTTCCCGTTTTCCTTAAATGGGAAATCAATCGACCAAAATTCTCATCAATATTTGAAATCATCCCATAGAACCTTTTTTGAATTTCGGTTACTGGGGTAGATTCATACATCTTAGCATACTGCTCTGGAACATTGAATGGACCATGTGCAGCATTCAATGCCAGATAAGTAAAGAACGGTTTATCGCCTACAGTATCTATATAATCGATTGTTTCATCAAACCAAACATCAGTACAATACCCTGTGGTTTTCTCGGGAACGCCATTCCTAAAATAGGTGTCGTCAAAATAATTATTGTTCCAGTAATCCGGTGTTTGGTTTACACCACCTCCGCCATGATAAAATGAATTTTCAAAACCCCGATCCTGGGGTCTAAAAGGATAATTATCCCCTAAATGCCATTTGCCGAACATAGATGTCCGATATCCATTTTTTTCAAAGACCTGGGCTATAGTCTCTTCATCTCCCAATAGTATGGAACACCCTGCAATAGTATGCCAGGCATTATTTCGATTTGCATTCCTACCCGTTAATAGACCAGCACGGGTCGGAGCGCAGGTCGTGCCTACATGAAAATTCGTCAACTCCAAGGAAGCGGCTGCGAACATATCAAGATTCGGGGTTTTTATGTAAGGATTACCATGGTATCCAATATCGCCATAGCCTTGGTCGTCAGTTAAAATAAGTATTACGTTAGGCCTTTCTGAAGCTGTATTGGCAATTTTAGGCTCTTCCTTACAATTAAACAACGATACTAATGCCAACAAATAAATAAATCGTTTACTATTCAAATTCAAAATACCCTTTATCAACTGCTTAAATTTTTATGGTTTTTCCTTTATTCTTTATTCTTTTTACGTATTCACTGGGTATTATACCAAATTGTTTCTTAAAACATTTAGAGAAATAGGATGCCGTATTGAAACCCGTCATATACATGATTTCCTTAACCGAAAGGTCACTGCTTTCAAATAACTGCACGGCTCTTTTTAATCGCACGTTCCTTATGAACTCACTTGAAGACAACCCAGTCAGCTCTTTGAATTTCAAATAGAGATTACTACGACTAAGGCCCATTTCCTTAACCAACATTTCAACATTAAAATCGGTGTTCATCATGTGTTTTTCAACAATCTCCATGGCTAGATCAAGGAACTTTTCATCTGCTGATGTCACCGTAATCTCGTTTGGCTTGACCGTTATATCGCGATTAAATCGTTTTCTCATTTCACCCCTTTGTGAAATGATATTCGCTAATTTTAATTTCAAGACCTCCATATTAAAAGGCTTTGTCATGTAATCATCGGCTCCCAGTTTTAAACCTTCCATTTGACTCTCTTCCGATGACTTTGCGGTTAATAGCAATACAGGGATGTGGCTGGTTTCCTTTTGTGATTTTAAAAGACTACAGAATTCCATTCCGTCCATTATCGGCATAAGCACATCACTAAGGACAATATTCGGAATTAACCGAGAGGCAATCTCGAGTCCCTGTTTTCCGTTTTCTGCTTCATAAATTGAATAATCCTCCCCTAAAGACTGTTTTATAAACGTTCTGATATCCTTGTTGTCATCTATGACAAGTAGTACCGGAAGCTTTGATCTTGAATTCGATAGGCGTTCATCCAAGAGATCATCGTTGATTCCAATAGCGAATGATTCAGTTTCCGTTGAGCGAACCAAAAAATCACTATCCGATACCTCTTTTACAGTTATCTCCTTTACATTGGTATAGGCTTTCTTATGGATAGGTAACCGAACGATAAATTCGGTACCTATTCCTGGTGTGCTGACAAGATCAATCTTTCCTTTATGAAGTTCAACCAGACTTTTGGTAAATGAGAGCCCAATACCGATACCTTCAGGATTCATATGAACACCGTGACCTTCCGCATAAAACCTTTTGAAAATCTCGGTGATCTTTTCCTCTGGAATTCCTGCACCGGAATCTTTGACTTTAAGCACGACATAATCCTGTTTGTTCATTTTTTCTTTAGAGATTTCAACAGTAATCCCTCCATTTTCAGGTGTAAACTTAAATGCGTTCGAAAGTAAATTATTCATGATTTTCTCTAATGCATCATGATCAAAAAAGGATGTTAACGATTCTTCGGCTGTTTTGATATCAAAATCAATATTTCTTCTGTGCGCCATGAACTGAAAGGGTTCCGCTACCTCCTTGATGAATTCGACAATATTAGAGTTGCGAACCACTAAATGCATTTTCCCTTGGTTTATCTTTCTAAAATCCAAAAGTTGATTAACCAGTCTAAGTAGGTAATCAGTGTTCTTGTGCATTATGGTATATTGCTCATTTACAGCGCTTTTATCCAATTTTCCTAATTTCTGCTGTAAATATTCCAAAGGCCCCTTAATTAGTGTTAAAGGTGTTCTGAATTCATGTGAGATATTGGTGAAAAACTCCAGTTTAATACGCTGCATTTCTTCGGACTTCTCTTTTTCAATATGCTCCAATTGCAATTGATGCTTTTCTGTAGTCCTTATGAAAGTATATCTCCAGAACAACCATAACAACCCTAGAACAAGCAATCCGTAGAAACCATAAGCTGTATTTGTACGCCAGAACGGTGGTATTACATTAATTTTAATTTCAGATGGAGTAGGGTCCCAAAGACCATCATTGTTCGATGCCTTGACTTTTAGTGTATAAAGCCCAGGGCCCAGGTTTGTATAGGTAGCAAATCGTTTGGAAGAGGATGTTTGAATCCAATCTTCATCAAAACCGCTTAGCATGTATGCAAATTTGTTTTTCTTGGGAGAAGCATAATGTAAAGCCGCGAACTCAAATGAAAAGCTATTCTCCTTATACTTTAATTTAATTTCACTCGTCTCACCAATGCTTTGCTCTAAAATAACACGCCCGTTTACCTCTTCCCCTATTTGAACAGGTTGGTTGGAAATCAAGAAATCAGTAATAACAGTTTCGGGACCATAGGCGTTTTCTCTGATATTTCTGGGATAAAACGCATTGAAACCATTAATACCACCAAAAAGCATTTCACCGTCCTTTCTTTTTAAAGCTGCCAATTCCTGGAATTCATTGTTTTGAAGTCCATCATCCCTATTAAAATTCTTGAAACTCCCAGCCTCCGGGTCAAATCTTGAAAGTCCCTGATTTGTGGAAAGCCATAATTTACCACTGTCTTCTTCCAATATACCCTTAATGACATCGTTAGGTAAACCTTCTGTTTGCGCGAAGGAAATAAAAGTACCAGCTTCGTTGTCATCTGAAGGAACATATTTGTTCAATCCACCACCAAAGGTACCGACCCATATTTCGCCCTTCTGGCTTTCATAAATTGAAAGAATGTAATTATGGCTAATACTTTTATCATTTCCGGATATGTTCCTGAAGACCTGGAATTTTGGATAATCCTTTCGCCTTTCATCTTTTGTCAGTTTACTTAAGCCGTTACCTGTCGCGAACCAAATGTTTCCATTCTTGTCTTCCATAATATTCCGGATGATATTATCGGATATTGAATTAATATCAGAAGGATTATTGATAAAGTTTTCCCTATCATACTCATACTGATTTTTTTTCTGCTTCCATCTATAAATACCACCTCCATAGGTTCCAATCCAAACCGTTTGTTCAGAATCCGTCAATAGGGCAAAGACACTATTATTGATTTCCTCGATACCTCTAACACTACTTGTATTGATTTTATCAGTATCTGTGATATCCAATTGATACAAAGCAGGCATTCCTTCACCTCCAAACAGCAGTTTTTTTGCTCCATTTTGTTCTAACTCGGTAATGGCAAATGTTCTACTAATATTATCGAAAACCTCAAAATCGTTATAACTACCATCATCGTTTTCCTTCCTAAGCATATTTAAACCACCCCCTTCGGTACCAATCCATAAATAATCATTACTGTCTTCATAAATTGATCTTATTTTATCATAGCTCAGACTATTCGGATTTAGGTTTTTCCTTATATGACGAAACTGTTTCCTATCCGGATCATACTTGTTTAGACCCCCACCATTGGTACCAACCCAAATAATACCAGTTCGGTCTTTGTAAATTGATTTGACTATGTTCTTACTTAAACTGTATTCATTTTGCGAATCATAGTTAAAATGGCCCCTAAGTTTTGGTGTATTATTATCAACCGAATTTTCAAAATAATACAGCCCGTCATAAGCTCCGGCCCAAATATGGTTTTCATTATCCAATAATATATCATTGAAATCACCATCACAAATTCTAGTCATAGTGATAGTTTTATCTATATTTTTTTGATAAAACAAACCGTCATGGGTTCCCATAATCAAATGTCCCTTAAAATCTTCATTAATGCATTGCACAGTCACAGAAGGCAAACCAACATGTTCGTTAAATAACCTAAAGTACAATTCCCCTTTCTCATCCCTGGATAATTTGTACAGCCCATCGTGACCACCAACCCATATTTGGTTTTTACTATCTTCGAAAATATCATAAATTGAATTTCCGTCCCATCCTATATTGAAGGGTTCCTTTTCCGGATTAAAGCGTCTAAAGACCACCGAGTCTTTGGCCTTGTTTAAATCAAGCAGGTTTATATCCTCATTAGTGCCGATCCACAATCTATTCTTGCTATCACGGAGAACCTTTCTAATATGATCACTACTTAGACTGCTATTATTGCCTTTTTCATTTTTATATTGAACAAAGTTCTCCGTGGTTCTATTGAAAAAAATCAATCCACTACCGGTAGTACCAATCCAAAGATTATCTTTTTCATCACCGACAATATCGAATATAAGATTAGAACTAATACTGCCTTCTTTGTTAGCATCGGGTTTATAGTTAGTAAAAGAGTATCCGTCGTATTTGTTTAATCCATCATGGGTTCCAAACCACATAAAACCTTGACTGTCTTGATGAATGGTATTTATGTCACTTTGTGATAGCCCATCATCTGTGGTTATATGGTCAAAATAAACAACATCCTGACCATGAAGCAAAGAACACATGGCAAGGACCAGAAAAGAAATAAACCCGGATAAAATTCTACTTACAAAAAACAAATTCATTCTGATTACATACTAGTACTTAAAGATACATTTTTTAACCTCAAGCAAATTGTCGACAACGCATCCCTATTTTTGTTAATAGCTACATATAACACATAAAAGTACCATTACAAAAATAACCATATCACGACGCACTTAAAGTAGATATGGTTTAGAAGCTATAACAAATGATTTGTTAAAAACTGAATCATAATTGTGCTGATTTATAAAATCTTCCGAAAAATACTTATTTGACATTTTCAATAATGACGGGATATAAAAGCAATTGCTCATTACCATGGAATCTTATGGCCTTCAGCCGATAAAAAGCCTCCCGTATGTTCTATCGTAGTGTTTTCAATAATGGAGATTAATTGTTGAACAGCATCCCCAATAGAAGTTGGCGCTTCTTCTCCCCCCATACCAGTTTTCACCCAACCTGGATTAATTGCAAAAACGATCAATCCTTTATCCCGGTATTTTTCAGCCAATCGCATTGTCAAAATATTCAACCCACATTTACTTATGGCATAGGCATCAAGAGGGGCCAATGGGTTTAAGTTCCATTCAATTGACCCCATACCGGATGAAACGTTCACTAATTTTGAACCGTTTTCCATGAAAGGTTCAATCGCTTGGGAAATAAGTGCTGGTCCAATCGTATTTACTCGAAAATTAGATTCAAATGTAGATGCCGTCCACGCTCCATACTCCTCCATGATTGAAACACCGGCGTTGTTGATGGCAAGCCGAAATGTAACTTTGAACTCAGTAAGGTCCTCTACGAATGAGGCAATTGATGTTTCATCCCCAACATCCAATTCTAGGACAACTATACCATTTGGATTTTCGCGTTTTAACTGATTTAATTCCTCTGCTTTTTGGGGATCGAGACAGGTTGCCACAACATGAAATCCCTTTTTTAAATATTGTTCAACATAACCAAGACCCATACCTCGATTGGCCCCAGTTA
>CAZHJO010000012.1:10772-21799 GCA_964532755.1 uncultured Maribacter sp.
TTTTTTAAATATTGTTCAACATAACCAAGACCCATACCTCGATTGGCCCCAGTTATTAATATGCTGTTTGATAATTTAATTTTGTCCATCATTGACGTGTGTAATACAAGTTAAACTGCTATGAACTGTACCTTTCACTAAGGTGCAAATTGAATTGTCACTTCTTAAATTTAAGCATCGCATTTCAATAACCCTTTAATGCAACTGGATAATTCATAGACAACCTTGGATTACCCCATTCGTTCATAATATTTTATTCTATATTGGTGCTAATTCCGACTGAACAAGACTCAGACATCTTTTGATGAATTTTGTATCTTCGAAACAAAGCCAGACTAAGTGAATCGTTGCCTATTAAGTAAGTATAGTTTAAAAAGTGTTCAGGATGCTATTTTCACGAAAGTCCTATTAGTTTTAACGGCAACATTATTCATACACTGCTCACCGGAAAAGGAACCCGAGTTTCTTCTTCACGCAAGCCATCTTGTCAGTGAAGATCATACGTGGTATAAGTCTTTTGAATATTTTGCTGAAATTCTGGAGGAACGCTCTAATGGTAGAATTATTGTCAAAAATTACCATTCTGAACAATTGGCAAAGGAAATTGAGGCCATAAGGCTTATACAAGCTGGTGTAATCGATATGACCACCACGGGTTCTATGCTCAATAATTGGATTGACATTGTAGCATTTTGTGAATTACCTTTTCTATTACGCGATTCGGTTGATATGAAAAAATTGATCAGTGGACCTTTAGGTAAGCGCATGGAAGAAGAAATGAGGAATAAAACCGGAATTCGACCCATTGGTTATTTTCAAAGGGGTCCTCGGCATTTAACCTCAAATCGGCCGATAAAACATCCCGATGATTTAAAAGGTTTGATAGTCAGGGTACCCAATGTCCCTTCTTTTGTCACAGCCTGGGAGGCATTAGGCGCCAAGCCCACCCCTATGGCATTCTCCGAAGTATTTACATCCTTACAGCAAGGGACAATCGAAGCCCAGGAAAATCCCTTTGCCATGATAAAAGCGTCTGGATTCTCTGAAGTACAGGATTACATTAACTTAACCGCACATGTAATTAGTTGGACCTACCCAGTAATTGGGGAAAAACAATATCAGGCCTTTCCCGATGACCTAAAGCAGATTTTTGATGAGGCTGCTGCTGATATGCAGCATTATGAACATCAGCTTTTCGTTGAGAACGAACAAAAGGTCCAGGATGAGCTGAAAGCAAAGGGCATGGAATTCATAGAAGTTGATAAGGATGCGTTTGGTGATAAATGTCGTAAAGCCATTTTTGAAAGTCTTTCACCAGATATGAAATTAATTTATGAAGATATCTTAGCCACAAGAGAATGAAAATTATCAAAAAAAAAGTAGCTCAATTTCTTAAGTATGGTACGCTAGTAAGTAGTTTTGGCTTCATAGGTGCTACGCTTATCCAGATTTATGCACGTTTTTTTATGGAAAGTGCCCCTTCCTGGACTGAAGAAGCCGCTCGTTTCTTTTTCATTTACGCCATGAGTTTCGCTGCAGGCCTAGCCATGAAAGATGGATATTATGTTCACTTTGATGTTTTTTATAACAAATTGAAAAAAGGGCAACAGCGTATTTTGAATATTATGATTTCGGTGCTTACGTTGATACTGTTTCTGATTCTCACGATTTATGCCCTGCAATTTGTAAAAGTGGGACTTCCTGAACATTCCCCAAGTTTGGATGTTCCTATGGCCATTGCTTTTGGTAGTATGGTCGTAATGGGATTATTTGTTTCCTTTTTTGCCTTTATCGATATCCTAAAGAAAATCAATAGTTAATATGATCTGGATACTTGTTATTGTCTTCGTTGTTTGCCTGTTATTGCGGTTTCCCATAGCTTTTGCCTTGGGGCTCTCATGTCTGGCCTACTTAGTGATAAAAGGAATTCCCTTGATAATTGTTCCTATGAAAATGTATTCAGGAATAGATGTTTTTGTATTGCTAAGTATCCCTGGATTTATCTTAGCCGGTAATTTAATGAACCAAGGAGGGTTGACCGAAAAAATAATCTCCTTCTGCAATCATTTAACAGGACACATAAGAGGTGGACTAGCCTTAGCCAATATTGGAGCTTCCATGCTATTCGCTGGGATTTCGGGTACAGCGATATCAGATACGGCAAGCATTGGTTCCGTTTTGATCCCAGCAATGAAAAAAGAAGGTTATGACGCTGATTTTGCATGCGCCATAACCGCGGCTTCTTCAACGGTAGGACCGATAATTCCCCCAAGTGTTCCCATGATCATTGCAGCTACCCTTAGCGGATTATCCGTGGGAAGATTGTTTCTTGCCGGTGCGATTCCTGGATTTTTACTTGGATTTGGCCTTATGTTCGTCGCTTATTATATCTCTGTTAAAAAGAAGTATCGGACTTTTCCGAAAAGTACTTTCATGCAAATTATCAAAGGTTTTTTTGATACATTTTGGTCTCTGCTAATGACATTTATTATCCTATTCGGGATTATTGGTGGGATATTCACCCCTACCGAAGCTTCAATTATAGCTGTCTTTTATGCGATGCTGGTAGGCGTATTCGTCTATAAAAAATTGAATGTCAAAAATATAATGGTCATTGTTTTGGAATCGATGAAAACATCAGCTTCATTAATGGTCTTGATAGGTTTCGCCAATCTTTTCGGGTGGATACTTATCACGGAACAGCTTCCCCAGATTATCTCAACTGAAATACTCAACTTCTCAGACAATAAGTACGTTGTACTACTCTTGATCAATATATTGCTAATACTTGTAGGCACATTCATGGAGACCATTGCTGCCCTTTTGATATTATTTCCCATACTCCTGAAGGTGGCAATAGGAGTTGATGTGGACCCCATTCATTTTGCAGTGATTGCATTGTTGAACCTTATGATAGGATTGACCACTCCACCACTTGGAGTTTGCCTTTTTGTATCTGCGAGCATAGGCAAGGTCTCTATTGGCGAAGTGAGCAAAGCGGGACTGCCTTTTCTCTTGGTAAGTCTTTTGGTATTGACCCTTATAACGCTGTTCCCGGAAATTTCATTATTCCTTCCCAAACTTTTTATGGATTAAACATTTTTTTAACCTAAAGATTCGGTGCCTTGTTGTATTTTGGCAACTATTTACCTTGATGAATATGATTCAGAAATTAAAATTAAATAGGTCTTCATTCAGTTTAATCTTGTTTTGCCTTGTTTTTTTTATGGCCTGTAAGGATAACAAAGCTCAAATTGAAGACCATGCCTTCACCAATGAGTTGATTAAGGAATCTAGTCCCTATTTATTGCAGCACGCCCATAATCCAGTGAATTGGCGGCCATGGAGCGATCAAGTTTTTGATGAGGCAATGGAAGAAGACAAATTGGTCATTATCAGTATTGGTTATTCTTCCTGTCATTGGTGCCATGTAATGGAGGAAGAGACTTTTGAGGATGCAAAAATCGCTGAAATCATGAATCAGGATTTCATAAGCATAAAGGTTGATCGAGAAGAAAGGCCCGATGTTGATCAAGTATATATGACCGCTGTACAATTGATGACCGGTAATGGTGGATGGCCTCTGAATGTAATAGTACTCCCGAATGGAAAACCACTATATGGTGGAACATACCACACTAATGCGCAATGGGGCGAAGTATTGAAAAAAATAAACAAGCTTTACAAAGAAGACCCTTCAAAAGCGAATGAATATGCAGACATGGTGGCAAAAGGCGTTCAAGATGTAAATATTGTAGAGGTTACCGAAGAGAGCACCGGAATGACCATCGAAGCACTTGATGAAGGAGTTTCCCGTTGGAAAAGACAATGGGATTTAAAATGGGGTGGAAACAATGGGGCAGAAAAATTTATGCTTCCTGGAAATCTTGATTTCATTTTGGATTACGCGGCATTATCGAATGACGACGCTGCTCGGTCCCATGTTAAGACAACCTTGGACCAAATGGCAAAAGGAGGCATTTATGATCATATTGCGGGAGGATTTTACCGGTACAGTACGGATTCACATTGGAATATCCCCCATTTCGAAAAAATGCTTTATGATAACGCTCAGCTGATAAGTCTTTATTCAAAGGCTTATACGAATTTCAAGGATCCTGTTTATGAGCAAATAGCGATTGAAACCATTGGTTTTTTACAAAAGGAAATGAAGAACACGGAGGGGGGTTATTACGCGGCCATTGATGCTGATAGTGAAGGTGAGGAAGGCAAATATTATGTTTGGACCGATGAAGAATTGCAACATCTCATTCGTACTGAATTTGATCTGTTCTCCGCCTATTACAGTACGACTAAAAGTAAAAAAATGGAGGGTGGTAGAATTGTTTTGCGTAAAAGGGATACTGACGCCCACTTCGCGAAGGAAAATAAAATAACCTTGGAAAAGCTTGAGGAATTCAAGGAAGATTGGAAATCAAGATTATTGAAGGCAAGGAACGAAAGAGTTAGGCCAAGAATCGATGATAAAATCATTGTGTCGTGGAATGCATTATTGATCAATGGTTATGTCGATGCCTTCAAAGCATTTGGCGATCCGGAACTTTTGAACGAGGCACAATCAATATTCAAAGCAATTAAGGAAGCTGCATATAAAGAAAACCAACTTGTGCATTCCTACAAGGAAGGCAGTAAACGTTCAGAGGGTTTCCTAGAAGATTATGTTTTTTTGGCCAATGCTTCCTTAAACCTATATAGTGCTTCCATGAACGATGAATATTTGAGTTTTGCGCAACAATTGACAAAGATGGCTGAGGAACGGTTCAAGGATGATTCAGGTTTTTATAGATACAATAGTAGTAATTCATTAATTGCCAAAATCATCAAAAATGATGATGGAGTAATACCTTCGCCAAATGCGATAATGGCACATAACTTATTGACATTGGGGCATATTGAATACAATAAGGACCATATGGCCCGTACCAAGACCATGCTTTCGGCCATGCAGCCGCTTTTAAAGGAGAGTATTATCAGCTATACGCACTGGGGTTCCCTCTCATTGAAAAAGGTATATCCATTTTATGAAATTGCAGTAGTAGGTGGAAACGCGGAAATTTTGAGGAAAAATTTGGCGAAAAAGTACTTGCCAAACACCTTGATTGTTGGAAGCCGTACAGATAGTGATTTACCTCTATTTGAAGGAAGATATGTTGCAGACGGCACTTACATTTACGTATGTAAGGACAATACATGTAAACTTCCAGTGGACAATGTCAATGATGCCTTAGAGCAGTTAAAGAACTTTTAATCTATGGTTGGGTACGCTTTATTCATTTTTGAGCAGTACTTATAATTATTGCTCTTTTTTAGGTGGAAGCATTAATTTAGAAATTTCAAAGGTCTCATGGTACTGTGGCATTCGGCCATCATTCCATAATTCTTGATCCTTAGCAGAATAAAACCATAAGGGACTGACGAAAGACTGGGTCCATTTCTGGGTCTCAGAAACCAATTTTTCAAGACGATCCGGATATTTTCCACTCAAATTTTTCTTCTCTCCTATATCATCTACAATATTATGCAGACGCCAAGGTTCATTTGCCACCCGGGTAATTTTCCAATCACCCATTCTTGCACCCACGTCGTTATGCCCATGGCGATGGCGTAGGGTGAAAATCATCTGGTCTTGGTACGCATCCGTTCCATCCAACAAATTATCCATAATATCCTTTCCATCAAGTTTATTATTCTTTGGCGTTTTGGCTTTGGCAAGTTTTATAAAGGTAGGATAAAGGTCCAACGCTGATATGGGATGGTCATAACGTTGCCCGCTGTTTATTTTAGTAGGCCAATGTACAAACATAGGCACACGATAACCACCCTCCCAGGCATCCCCTTTTCTTCCTTTAAGTGGGTAGTTATTGGCGCCATGGTCAGTATTTCCACCATTGTCGCTTAGAAATACGATAACCGTATTTTCGTATTGCTCGGTTTCCTTCAGCGTCTTTATAACTTCACCTACACCACGGTCAACCGCATAGACCATAGCCGCATACGTTTTGCGATCCATATCCTTGATATCTTCAAATTCACCCATGTCTTCTGTCTTTGCTTGCAAAGGCACGTGTGGTGCATTATAGGATAAATACAAAAAGAAGGGTTTGTTTTTTACCTTGGCGTCCTGCACGAAACGTGCAGCTTCCCTTGAAAACGCATCTGTGAGATACTCCGTTTCCCTTACTTGATTACCATTGTGTTCGAGTGGAAAAATATAGTCGCGAATATGTTCGTTTCCAGCCTTACGTTGTTCCTCATAAGCCGTTCTATATTTTTCGGGAAAGTAGTCATGTCCTCCTCCCAAAAATCCGTAAAAATCATCAAAACCTCTTTTATTCGGGTGGAACTTAGGTGCTGAACCAAGGTGCCACTTACCAACTATTCCTGTGTGGTACCCTGCTTTTTGCAAGGCTTTGCTCACGTAAGTCTGGTCTACAGGCACACCCATGTTATCGGCATCATCCTCACTGCTATTGTGAGGTAAATTAAATGGGGTTCCTATATTATGGGGATAACGTCCGGTCAACAAGGCAGCCCGACTTGGCCCACAAAAAGAATGAGCCACATAGGCTGAGGTGCAGACAACGCTTTCATTAGCCAAAAGGTCTAATTGAGGGGTTATAATATCTGGAGAGCCGTTAAAACCAACGTCTGCATATCCGAGGTCATCACATAAGATTACCAAAATGTTTGGTCTTTCATTTACAGTTGGAGCGATCTGAACTTCAGATGAAGACGTTTCATTGTTTTTACATGTAAATAGTACGGTAACCAAGAGTAAAAATGCTAATCTTAATTTCATCATTACAGCTTTCCTTTATTTTGAATATAGAATTCTTGAATTTTTGTTTTAGTATTTAGAAGCTACCTATCACACGGACCGCATTTATTCAATACCGAGTAACAAAATCCCGTTTGATTGAAGTTCAAATGATGAACCCAATTCTACACCCGTCAGTAAATTACTCACAGTTACTTCCTCATTATTCTTCAGACTGATTTCCAGTTTTGCTGAATTTTTCCCTATATTCAAAATGTTCATTAAATAACCTCCATTAGGATTGTTTACCACTCTCCAAGTACAGCCTTTATGTTCCGTTCCATTGTTTTCCGCCAGTACAACATCATGCAAATTGACCGAAACAATTTCTAAGGATTTGGCTTTTAAAACTTCCAAACCACCATCTTGCATCACAATCAGTTTTCCTTTTCCTTCTAATAAAACATGTTTGCGCTTTTTACCGTATTCATTTTTCCTCAAACTATTCTTATTATCAAGGATTATGGTCCCACCATTGTCAAGATAAGCTTGAAGGGCATTAAATTCCGCATCCGTAACAAAAGGCGTTTTATAGACCACAATAGCATCCCAATTGGAGTTATCTTGTTTGGCTATAATTTTTTCAGTTGCATAACCTACCGGAAATCCCTCGAAAAAAAGCGATTCATACAATTCGAACTGCTCGGTCATGTGGTGCTTTTTGTTGATGGCCGAAGTCTCAGAATGGAAGATCCTTAAAGGTCTACGTTGCTTACGCAAAGCCATAATTTCCTCTGAAAAACTATTCATATCCATATAAACCTGGGCAACTTCATTGACCATTTGTGGCTGCATATTTGCCGAACCGGCATAGGATCCGGCCAAAGCCGGGTCGAAGAAATCTAATTCGCCTTCCAGTCTATCTTCTGGAGAACCATCGGGGTCACGTGCCCAGAACCAGGAAATTCCTGCATCCATTCCCTGAAGCGTTGATAACCAGAATACATTTCTCACATAATCAGGAGACGTATTAAGGTCCTTCCAGGCAGAAGCTGATAAATAATGGGTTTCTGAATTAATGTTTATTTTATCCGGTGCCACAGACTCCAAGAAATCATATGGCAAACTCAGCTCATCCCACCAATACGCATACCTTTCTTCCCATTTTTCCGGTTCTTTGACCCTCAAATTCCTTCCCCCCATAGTTTTAGCATCATTCCCTATCATAGAGGTAACATCGGTTAAAGCCTCTAGGTCAATCCCGTGCGAGCGATAATCATCCCTGAACATTTTGGGCATAATCTTAATGTGCGTATCCGCATCTGGATTGGTTTCATGTAATTGAGCTTGTAAATAGGTAAACCAGTCAGTACTTCTGTCCATATTATATCTACACCAGTCATACCAAATAGGTTGACCCCTTAAGGCTTTATCCATTGGTATTTCAATTTCAACAGCATTGAAAGTAGCATATGAACTTTGCCAGTTTTTGTTTAAAGCTGAAATGTTATTCCCATATTTAATAGATAGCCAATCCCTGAATTTTTGAAGCGTATAGGATGAAATTGAATTCATTTCCTTATACTGCTGGGTCCAATGACCTTTTTCAGAAAACCAATGTGGTTCATTGGACAAAATATATCCCAATTGGGTTACTTTCTTTCCTTTGGTCAATTCACCGGTCTTTTTCATAACATCACTCCAAACCTCCCGCATCAAAGGATTGTCAATGTCAAAACCCGTAAATAAAGAACGGCCTTTGGCCACTTCCGGTTCTTTGTCATGAATCCATTGAGGCATTCCCATATTCCATAGAATTAAAAATCCAACATTGGTATCAGGAATTTCGGTGATCAACTCTATTTTTTCATTAAAGGTTCGGTCTTCATTTAATATAAAAGGGTTGACGGCCCTATCCATATTCACTTCATAAAGCCGTTGTCCCCCATGAAAAATAGCACCCAAATGGTCGTTATAAACTCTAGTATCCATTAATTTTGCCCCAACAGTTTTAGAGAAATAATCAAATAGAAACACAGGTTTTCCGTTGCTTTTCAATTCGCCATCTGCAACCTCAATATTGCCCCAATCTATTTTGTTGACAGGTCTTCTTCTTATACTTCCGTCAATAACCTTTCTGAGGTTTTCTATGCCTTTGTCGAGCATCTCTGAAACCTTTTTTCTTTCCAGATCGGGAAGTTCTTCAGCATATTTGGCCTTATCGTTTGCATAGTGACTATCATAACCAAAAAGCTGTTCAACAGCTTCTTTATTCTCCTCGTCCCAATTGGCAAATTTCACAAACTCTTTGGAGAACCATAGTAATGTTTCCTCTCTCGTAACATCCAAGGAATTAGATTTGGCTTCTGCCATTAACTCTTCAAGAGTTTCAATTTTTTGAAGTGCCTCTTTTTCATATTCAGACTTGCTTTCACTGTCACAAGCAACTATAAAAGCAACAATAAAAAGTAGTACTAAGTATTTTAAATTACGGTAATTCATTTTATTGGTATTCTAGATTATTAATTGACTTTAGCTTGATTTCCTTTCCATCCTTTGTTGAATTGGGCAAATAGGTCCTTCACTAATTCTGGGTTTTCATAGGCAATGTTTTTGGTCTCTTTTGGGTCATTCGTATGATCATACAACTCAAAGAAAATAGGCTCAGCACTTGGATCTCTATAATCTCGCCAAACCATAAATCTATATTCATCGGTACGCATGGTGTAACCCATCAAATAGTTTTCAAATAATTCCCTGTCCCATTTTTCCTTTTGCTGGTCTTTAATTTTGCTTTCAACTTCTTCAATCAGTGGGCCGAAATATGTCTCTCGCATACCTTTAGACAATGGGTTGGCTGCCCATTCCCTTAGGGCCGGTGTTGGGAATTGGGTAAACGCTGCTTTTTTCCATTCCTTGTTAGGGTTTTGCAATAATGGGGCAAAACTTTGCCCTTCCAAGTGATCTGGTAATTCAAGTCCCGCCAACTCACTTAATGTTGGGTACATGTCCACCAATTCTACCAATGCTTTGGAAGTTTTCCCTCTACTTTCTTTTGGCATATCCGGGGTCCAGATCATTAAAGGTACACGAGCGGAAGTTTCGTAATTGGTCGCTTTTCCCCAAATGCCCATCTCCCCAAGGTGCCAACCATGATCACTCCAAACCATGATTATGGTATCGTCTCTCAGCCCCTCTTTTTCAAGGGCATCTATCATTTTTCCAATTTGGGCATCAATGTAACTTACAGATGCCAAATAAGCATGCTTAAGTGTTTTTGCCAGCTTATCATCAATAGTTCCTTTTTTGGGAATACCATATCTTGCTCTTAATTCGAAGGAAGGATGCAAGCCCATTGCAGCTCCATTTTCCGGTGCTTCGGTTTGGGATGTTAGTTTGATATTTTCGCGCTTATACAAATCCCAATATTTTTTTGGGGCCAACCAGTCCAGATGCGGTTTTTTCATTCCCATTCCTAAAAAGAAAGGTTTATCAGGATTTTTTTCAACCATATCTTTCATGGTCACTATCGCTAATTCAGCATTGTAGCCATCTTCGTAAAAAGTATCTGGAACATCGGCTTTTTCATAGGCAGGACCTTTACCAAGGCCATTCCTTGGAGCGTTAGGACCATATTTGGCGATCATGTCAGCCTGATTCTTTTTAAACATTTCCTGGTTCTCCTCTAAAGCGAAACCACCAGGTGTTTGGCTCCGTTCAATTGCCATTTTGTTAAAAGCGGGTTTTCTACTCCATGAAAGATCTGGATCTGCAAAACCGGGTTTATGATAAATTTTACCCGTGTGGGTGGCCTCGTAACCGTTATTTTTAAAATGTTGGGCTAAGGTTATAATATTTGGATTCGCATCCCTAAAATAGGTGAAGTTTTCAATAACATTTATTGTTTCCGGTCGGGCCCCGGTCATTAGACTTGCCCTGGACGGACTACAAATGGCCTGCTGACAATAGGCTCTGTCGAATTGAAGCCCATCGGATGCCAGTTTATCAAGATTAGGGGTTACTGCGATTTCAGAACCATATGTGCCTAGTTCTGGACGTAAATCGTCAATAGCAATGAACAGGATGTTTGGTTTTTTTGCATCCTCTTGTTTAGCTTGATTTTCTTGTTTACAGCCAAATGCACATCCTATCAATAAAAGAACCAATACCAGTGCAGATATATTTTTCATGATCATTTCTTTTTCCATTATTGTCTGGTTTATAAGTTATTCCATCATCAGCTAAAACA
>CAZHJO010000013.1:0-21355 GCA_964532755.1 uncultured Maribacter sp.
ATAATAATCCAAAATAAAGGCGCAATTACCCAAGCCCATTGTCCAATCCACTGCGCTATTGCCATAATACTAGTACGCTCATGGAAATCATCGCTCATTTCATAACCCATAGCTACGTATGGGACACTAAAAAGCGTAAGGCCTAGATAGAAGACAATAGACCACAGGAAGAAATACCAGAAATTGAATTGTAAGGAGTTTTCCTTGAAAAGTTGCCACATAATAATGTAGGCAATACCCATCACTATCCCACCTATTAAGACATATTGCCTCCTCCGTCCCCATTTCGATTTTGTATTATCTGAGATATAACCCATTATTGGGTCAGTGATGGCGTCGAATATTCTTGGAAAAAAATAGATAAGCGCCCACATCCAACCTGGGAAACCCAGATCTTCTACTAATACAACCATAAAAATAGTAAGTATAGCGGGGAACATTTGATTGGCCAACATACCTATGCCAAAAGCAACTTTTTGACCAAATGGAACTCTTTCTTTATGAACTGTTTGCATTATGATTGGTTATGGTAATAAATTCAATTCTTAATAGATTTATCCTTTGCTTGGTAATGTATTAAAACACACCTCTACAATTTTTCCTTGAATAAACCTCAAGACGTTCCACTTCCTTTGCACCAGCTGGTATTTCTTCTAAAATCAATCCCGGGTAGTCTTCAGCTTCTTTCCATTTTTCTATGGTGGAGCTGAAAAATGATGAAGCAATGGAATCCGCTTCATAAATTATTAAATCATAGGCCTCACCTAAATCTCCACCGAAACGAGTGACAACCTGCCATTCCCCATCTCTTTTGTAAGAGGTATTGGTATGATCGGATTGCGGATAATATTTATCATCAGTAGGTCTGATGAGCACCCAAATATCTTTTTTATGGGATTCTGGATAAACCCCCATCGTTAAAATCCTACAATCCACGGAATCCTTATCTATCGGAGAAACAACTTTTACGGCATTTACCGGGCCTTCAATCTGCAACTTGTTTCCCCTGGAAATTTGTTCCATTTGACTACTGACATATCCCACATCTGAAATATAACTGCCGAAAATGACCATTAATACTCCTAAGATTCCTAATGGTATTCCCACTTTTGGGTTAATGAGATTTGTGTCTGAATCTTTTTTACCCAAGCTGCTGAGGATTGCTATCCCAATGAGAATGATTCCCACTAATATGATTAATAATTTCGTTGTCATTTTTTTCTTTTTTTAATTTGACTTATTTACAATTCACCTCTTCTTTCCTCTAACTCGGCTTTTATCTCTCTGGCTCTTTCTTCGGACAAGCTGTAATTCCACATTACTAGAATCGCTAAGGCTGCTGTAACAGCCGGAATTATGATATCTGCGATTCGCAACTGTGTCAAAGTTTCCATTGACTGAGTGGCAGCATTTCCATCAAATCCTACATATTTTAGTACAGCACCACCGACGATCAACGCCAAAGCTTGACCTAATTTTACCGTCCACCAGTATATTGCTCCAAATGTGCCTTCTTTACGTGGCATACCATTTTCCAATTCGTCCAGATCGCAGATGTCAGCTGTCATACTCATCATTAAGGTAAACAAACATCCCAAGCCAAAGGCCATCAAAGGAAGAGGTAGAAACATGAGGTAAGGATTTTCTGGATTGAATCCCCACCATTTCAAGCCGTAACCAACAATAGAGATTATAGTAGAAATAATGAACGCGTTCTTTTTCCCCAATTTTTCAGCCATTTTTGACACAACTGGAATCACAAAAAAGGCCGTGATAACTGCAAGAATAGTGGAAAACCAGGCAGGCCAACTTCCTGCAGCAGCATAATCACCACTAAACAAATAAAACAAAATGATGAAAAAACTAAAGGACGCTACAATTTGAAATCCATTGAATACAAGAAAAGTAGCACCACACAGTCTTAGGAATGGCTTATGCCTGAATACCTCAATAATGCCTTTGAATAAATTTGCGAAAATACTCCATAGATTTTTTAGTGATATTTCCTGACGGTTCTTTATTTTACTCGAATCAATACCTTTGCAGAAAATGGCTGGTAAAACACCAAATACAATAGCAATCAAGCCTACTATTATAGAGAGTTTTCTCACTCCTTCGGCCTGAGTTGCAAATAAATCCTCATCGGCAATTAATACCCAAAACCATGGCACAACCATCCATGCTACCTGGCCAACTATATTGGCCAATCCCATGAGCCTGGTCCGTTCGTTATAATCCGATGTCATCTCATAACCAAGTCCAATAAGTGGTGTAGAAAAGGTAGTATTGGCCAGAATGAACACCGCTGAAATAATAAGGAAATACCAAAAATTATAATCCTGCGAATTGGTCTCATCCATTTGCCATAGCAAAATAAACATTAGACCTGTGAGGATAGCGCCAATAAAAATATAGGGTCTTCGCCTTCCCCAGCGTGTATTTGTATTATCTGAAATATAACCCATGATAGGATCTGATATAGCATCTACCAATCGGGGTAAACCACCTAGCAAGCCTGCCATGAAGGGATCCATTCCGAAGGCTGTAAGGAGGAAAAACATGAATATAGCCAAGGCCCCGGGCATTAAATTGTTTACCAGGTGACCTGACCCGAAGGCCATTTTTTGGATTAGAGGCACTCTGTCCTTTGCTGGTGTCGTGTGATTTGACATAATTATTTATTTAAAATTATTGTTTGAATGGCTTGACCATTTATTTGAATTTTCCTAGATATATTATTCAATGACAAGCTAAAACTTTTTACTTCCTTATTCTGATTAAGGACAACCACTGCTATAGAACCATCAGGATTTTTGGCGGCTGTTACCAATAAAGAAGGGTCTGAATTTTCAAAACCTATTCGTACTGCGCCTGGGCGAATATATTTGCTAAAATGGGCCATGGTATAATAGAGTGGGGTTAAATACACCTCATCTTTTTCAGGGTCGACAATCACAGGTGCTATACACCAGTTTTTAAACCAGTTTGGCCCTCCTTTTTTGTCGAGTACCATATTCCAATCTACCCAGCCGTCAACCCAGTTGTTCAAACAACCAATAATATCCCGCGCATAGCGATTGACTGGAGCATATTTTGGATGTAAATGCTTGTCCTTTTCCGGTGCCCAAGTAAATCCCCAATCTGTGGCTTCTTTCTCAAAATACCACTTATCATCTTGCCATACTGGAACCTGTGCATCTACACAGGCTTCAGATTGAATTAGAAGCTTATCTGGAGCTTTTTCATGGGCATATTGCAATTCCTCAGGAAATACTTCAAAAGTACTTGCATACCAGTGTATTGCTGTTCCATCAAAATACTTGGAAGTTTCTTCATTTTTATATTGGGAGTCTACCCATTCTTTTAAGTGTTCCCTGTTTTGATCGTAACCTAATATTTTTAGATCTCCTTTTCCATCTGCTTCTAACTTTGGTCCTAAATGATTCTGTACAAAGTTTGTCATTTCATCAGGAGAATAGTGCATACTTTCCCAATTGTTCCCATTTCCCAAGGGTTCGTTTTCAACAGTGAAACCCCAAATATCAATTCCCTCTGCTTTATAAGCATCAACAAATTTTGAGAAAAACAAAGCCCAAGTATCATAATATTCTGGCAATAATTTACCTCCTACCCAATTGTTATTGTCCTTCATCCAAGGAGCTGCGGTCCATGGTGAACCAAAAATTTTAAACCCATCTTCAGAAGCAGCCATGGCATCCTTTATCATTGGTATTAAATCGTCTTTATCTTCTTCTATAGTAAAGTGTTTTAAATCTTTATCTCCTTCAACTGGACTGTAGGAGTAATTGTTCAAGGAAAAATCGCAAGAATTCATGTGGGTTCTCGTTAGAGAGTAATTCGCGCCATCTTTACTAAAATAGGCATCGATAATTTTTTTGCGATTCTCTTTTCCCAGTTGATTCAATAAATAGGCAGAAGATTCTGTAAACGCACCTCCGAACCCTGTTATGGTTTGGAATTTTTTTTCTGGTAATAATTTTATACTTACGGCATTATCACCAGGAGTGAATTCTGTAATATCTTTTAATTTATTACCACTTGCAGAAGTTTCGAAGACTTGTATCTCTAACTTTTCTTTCTGATTATTACAGCTTACCATAACTAAGATTAACATGATTCCAATTGCATACTTTAGTTTTCCCATCGCGTTCTTTTTCGATTATTCTTGCTTTCTATCTGCAATCTCCTCTGCGGTAGGAGGCACATCTGCGGTTTTCATCAATGATTCTTTATCGCCATCAAAGGTTTTGGTTATTGCATTTCCATTTCTTGTCAACCCTTTGAAAGTTCCTTTATCTATATCATCCCATAAAGCGAATTTAGCTTGCCCATCAACTGTAATCAATCCAAAATGATTTTCAGACCCCTTATTGTTATGCGCATCTTTCCATGGTTCGTTGAAAGCTTCGAAATAAAAACATGATATTCCTTTTGCATTCGTCCATTCCCTCATGTGTTTATAATATAGGGCTTCCTTATACTCATCTGTTGCTTTTGAACCTTTTGGCCCGTATTGTCCATTAGAAATCGTAGCCCATCCTGTTTCTCCAATATGGATCGGTTTGTCAACACCTAAACTTTTCATATAACCAGAAACGCTATCGTATTGTGATTGTGCGAACTTTTTGGCCCGAAGCATCGCCGCATCGATCTTTTCAATATCGGTCATACCTTCTTCATCTTCAGGTACACCCCAGAATTCTGGGTTATAATGTGTATTGTGATAGGGATAGGTATGCATTGAAATGTAGTCCACAGCATTGATTAATTTTTCAAGATCTTCTGTATGATAGCTAGCATCGCCTCCGCCCCAAGAAGAAAAGTCGTCGGAACTTGTTATCCATAAATCTTTAGGAAGTTTTCCTTCTTTCTTTAAGCCTTGTAAATGATTCACCCACTTTAAAATCACACTTGGTTGCACATAATAGCTGGCTGCCCAACGAACCATCGCTTCGTTACCAACAGCAACCACTTTTACGATGTCCGGATATTGATTAGCGAGTCTAACCGCTTCTTCAATTTGGGGTATATTTGACTCACTTTCTTCATTATGATCAGGTTCTTTATCTGTAAAAGCATCTTTACAATCGATCCAGGCGCCTAACATAACATACATTTCAAAACTGGGATCTTCAATTTTTAATTCAGAAATTACTTTTAATATGTTGGAAGCTTGTGGTAAGTGTACTTTATAGGTGCGAATGATCTTGACGCCCATTGCGGATAAGATTTTCATATCTTCCTTAAGTTCATCCAATGTAGGTTCTATGTCATGATCAACATGTCTATATCCTCCGTAGGACATGGCCAAATAATTTGGATTACCTAAAATATCCTTGGCACTTATAGTTGATTGTTCTTTCATTGTATCTAGATTGTCTTCTTTCTTAGTATTGTTTTTACAAGAAAAAACCAGCATTACCAGTAGAAAGTAAATGGTTGTTTGGATATGTTTTTTCATGTCTATTTCATTACTTATTAATGGATACGATTATTTGCTTCACCTCACCGGTGCGTTCAAAAACTTTTTTGCTTGTTGCTGAATTGAGGTTTAAGTGATCAAATTCAATTTCTGAATCACCTTTGAATACAACTTTCAAACCTTCTTTTCGCCCCAATTTGTATATGATTGGAATTTGACAATAGGTAAAACCAAGGGAATCCTTTTCCAATTCAATTTGACGTACATTTTTATTTATGTCTATATATGTAAATGTTTTGGGGGCTTTCAAAAACTCTTCAACTCTTAACAAACGTGCGTTAAAGCCTAATTTTCCTTCTGTCACGAACACGCCCAATTCTCCAAATCGGCTTAAAATATCTTCTTTCACCTGACCGGTCATACCCGGTTGTTGGGCTCCTTTCGTTGCAGGTGTATGGGAATAAGGGTCTGTTGGGAAGGCACCATATAATTTTGGTGATTTGTGAACCCCAATGCCTTCATTAATTTCGTAATAGTGGTCTAATAATTTTCCTATGGTTACTTCACTCTCTTTATGTTCTATGGCTAATAAGCAAGATTCTTGAACGCTTAATAACAATTTAGAGACCATGTGCCAATAGATTGACCCTAAACCTTCATAACCAAAAAAGGTTCCTGAACGACCTGTAAAGGATTTATGATCGAATATCGTTTCGAAAGTTTCTAGCAGTAGGTCTGTATCTTTCTCCACCAATGAACCATATTGCTCTTCCGAAAGCTGGGATAATGCTACTTCTAAGCTTTTTGCATTATTGAAGGTTCCATTGAAATGATAGTTTCCTTGAACGTCCTGTTCAATAACCTGCTTGTTTCCATCTTTTAAAAGTTCCTTTAACAAGGCAGACGCTTCAACTTTTTCTGAAGGGATGTTGTTTTTTGAATCAAATCTTGGTAGTTCTTTGTCAGGGTACAATACATAACTGTATTGATCTGGCCTAAATAAGGTACTACTCTTTAAGGCATCCAACAGCTCAAGTGAGGCTTCCCCTGAGATGTATCCAGAACTTAAAACGGCCACTTGGCCTTCTAACATCTCCGGTAGATAGGAGATAGAAACTTCTGAATCGTTCTCTACCGTCATTATATTATAGGCATGGAATAAGTTGTCATCTCTTTTATTAGCATCAATACTATGGTCAAGATATTTTTTGGTGATTTCAAAAAAGTGTAACAGACTTTTTTTCGTAATGGTATCCTTATCACTTGAAAAACCATGCTTATAAATACCTGTTCTATAATTACTGCCCGCATTTCCAAGTCTGTCTAATACCGTTTTCCTCTCCTCATCAGAAACTTTACCTGAAAGGATCTGTTCATTTTCATTTAAGGTTGAGAGTACTTTGTTAAAGAATTCGGCTAATTCCTTAGAAATTTCATTATCTTCTTCATCCGTATTTCTAACTACCCCTTCAAGGAAATTTAAAAATCGTCGTAAATAATACAAAGTCACCATCGATACGCCATTTCCTACCAAGGCATTGTTAGCGTCATTCCATTCAGGTCTTTGGGTATTCATCCAGATTCCACCTTCCGGTATGAAGTTCGATACTTTTGCTAGAACCGTTGCCAATAACTTTTCAACAAGATTTACCTTGTAAATGAAGAAATTCTTATCTCTCAACAAAGCTCCATCAGCACCTAATTCCATTCTTTTTTGAGCAATCCTTTGGTCTGATTCATGGTCAAATTCAATAGTATCCTTGGGATTGGCCAAGATTTCTGCATAACTTTTTATCTTATAAGGTACATTGGCATAGACAAAAATATCCTGTTTAAAGTACGCTGCCAGTTCATTGGGGTAATGGTGCTCTATAAACTCTAAAAACTTTAATAAATAGATTATTTGATGATCTCCCCAATACCCAATATATGACCAGGGATCATCTGGTTCTATGATTTCCCAATCAAATCCATCTTTTGTTACACGATATGGGTTGTAGCCATCAAAAGTAGTTGCATTCAAAAACTTATGGATCATACTCTCGATAAACTCGGGATACGAATGTGCCAAGGCTTCCCAGTTTTGAAAAATATCGCGCCAGTTACCTTCATAATCCAATATTTTTGAACCATCCAATTCATTGGTTGTGTTGATGGAAAACCGGTTCCATGGTCTACTTGGATCACCATGCCTTCTACTGAATTTAAGCGGCATGTATTCAGTGGCAAGTCTTTTAAAGTTCTTGTCCCCATCATTCTTGGCCAATGCCTTCAAATGACCTAATGTAAACACTTCCGGTAGTTCTTCCAGTAGGCCTCCCTTTTTCTTAAATACCTTTTTGTTGGCGTTTTCAATATATTTTATAAAATCCCATTTTTCAATTTGATAGCCATCATCGAAGATGCCACCACGCATAATATTAAAAAGTGTGTTGGAAAAATGTCTGGTATTTCTCAATTTGTCGGCTGTCAGCTGCATTCCATCCGAAGCTCCGTTCAATTCCAATAAACGTTCTGACCCCAATTCAATGTCTTCTTGAATTTTGGCAATAAGGTCTGTTTTCCTATTAATTAATTTGGAAATTGCACTGATGTTGATCATTGATTGGTTCACATCGGCAACAATCATCCAGGTTTTATCGGATTTAGGGTCTAAAGTTATTTCTGCGCAAAGAAAATAGGCTCCTTTTTCAGCCTTTACATCAACTTCCTGTTCTAATTTCTCACCTCTTCTGAACGCCTCAAGCTGTAAGGAAGAAACTAAATATTTTGCATTTTCAATTCCTATAGACCAGGCAACGGTCGCCTTTAAGGCTTCACTGGGTTCCGCTTTATCAACAATTATGGCGCTCAGTGCAAATACGCCAATACCATCTTCTGCTTCAAGTTCATTTTTTTTATACGCATCAACAAGGTTACTCTGTCTATTCTGTAGGTCTGATGATACTCCGTAAGGAAGGATGTTTTGAATACCATCAAGTACTGTTACCTTTATCTCATTATCCGCATCGTTGAGCAGTGTAGATTTTTTTACGAATCCATATTTATCGCTTGAACACCACTGATACCTAAAAGTAAGGCTAAGGTCTTCATTGATTTCCTCAAAAATAATCTTATTCCCATAACTGTTTTTATACAAATTTCTTTTAGTCCTATATATTCCCGCATACCTTGCAGAAAATGGCTCCCATAAATGGGTTTTACCCTCAGAATGTACACGTAATATGGTTTTACTACCCGTAATATCAGCAGATTCAGTAATCTTGTCATCTGTGTAATACGGAAACAGCGAGGACTCCGAATTTTTTCTTCCGGCTGTTAAGCCACCATTGCTCGAAATGAACATCCAATGGTTAGAGTCGCTAACGATACTCATAAAGAAAGGTCTCATGGCATCACTATTGGAAATTTTATAATAGTTCTCATTCTCAAAAACTATTTGTTTTCCCTTTATTTCTTTCGCCTCAATAGAAAACTTGTTCTTTCCTATAAACATTTGGTCTACTGTCATTCTTGATCTATTTTTTTTGTTTAAATTTTCTTAAAAAATATGTTAGTAGATTTTCATTTTGATTAATAATCCTAGGGTTCGGTCACTTATCGTATTTCCCATCCGTTTGGAATGTTCATCTGTATTCCATCCTGCATGTAACCGCTATTTTCTAATCAACAATTCTTCTACTTCCTCCAATGTTTTGCCCTTGGTTTCAATCACAAACTTATAGACAAAGAGTATCGCGCAAAGCGAGAGTAATGCATATAAAGCAAAGGTGACGGTTGGTCCCAGGTTTGACAATTCCCATGGAAAAACCTGAGTCACCGAAAAACTTACCAATGAATTGAAAAAACCGACCACTGATATTGCTATGCCCTTAATTTTACTGGGGAATACCTCTGAAAACAAAGTCCACATTACTGGCCCCAATGAAATAGCAAAAGAAGCCACGTAAAGAAGGATTGCGATCAAGACCAAAGTAGCATTGATTTTTATGGTATTGGTAATCTCGTTTCGTTTAAATTCCAAAAATTGATCGGCATTCAATTTGGTTTCAATCTCCTCAAATAGTGCTGCCTGACCGTCAAAGGATTTTCCGTTCAAGTCCGCCAAGGCCATTTTTATTTCGGGATTGCCAATCTTATTCAGTGTAGTATCATTAAAATCGTAAGTTGCATTATTGAAGGCTAAGGCTGCCAGTAAAAGGGCTATGGTCATAATGGTGGTTCCCATAAGCAGTAAAGGTTTTCTACCCAATTTGTCAATCAACCAAATAGCCACTAGCGTAAAGACCAAATTTGTAAGACCCACTACAATGGCCTGTAGAAAGGAAGAATCCGTACTTCCACCAGCTTGTTCAAAAATTGTGGGTGCATAATAGAAGATTGCATTTATTCCTGTGATTTGTTGAAAGAAAGCGATACCAAATGCAATAATCATAATAGTTGCATACTTATTTTGGAATAAATCGGAAAGTTTACTTTTTTCCTCTTTTTTCGACAGTCCTCTTTGAATTTCTTCTATCGTGATTTCCGCATATTCATCCCCTCCTATTTTCTGCAATATTTTTCGGGCCAATTTAACCTTGTTCAATTTCAATATTAGCCATCTTGGACTTCTAGGCACGGTCCAAAGTGCCAGAAAGTATATTACTGCAGGAATGGCTTCCACTCCCAACATCCATCGCCAACTCTCGCCATCCAAATTAACCAAAAAGTAATTTGAAAAATAAGCAACTGAAATACCAATGACTATATTCAATTGATTGAATGATACCAAGCTTCCCCTTAGTTTCGGAGGAGCTATTTCCGCAATATAAATTGGAGCAATCAAAATGGCACCGCCAATACCTATACCACCAATGATCCTGGCAATTATAAATTCGGTATAACCAGTAGCCATAGCAGACCAAGAAGCGGAAATAGCAAAAAGGGCAGCAACTATTATCAGTACTTTTTTTCTCCCAAATCTATCAGCCATGGGTCCAGCCAATAAATTACCTGCCATCGCACCAAAAATGACACATCCCACCGCAAATCCCAACATGGAATCCGTCATCTCAAAATAAGTGGTAATGCCTTTTACAGCTCCTGATATTACTGCGCTATCAAAACCCAATAGAAAACCACCTAACGCTACTATTAAACTAATTAGTACCGTATAGGACCTATTCATTTTAATTACTTCATCTTGCTTCTTCATAGTTTGGTTTTTGGTTTTTGGTTTTGGTTTAAGGGGAAATGATGGTTGAACTTTTAGAGATTATTATTTTTAAATTATATTAACTAATAGATACAGAGCCTATTGAATAATGATTATGACCTACAAGATATCCAATTGATTTCATGAATCCATAAAATTTGCCAATACACTAAATATACAGGTTAAAAAAAACTACTAATAATCAATGGATTATCATGTAGTGTCCATGTAATTCGGGTTAATCACAATCGAGATGAGATTCAAGACAATTATCATTTGGCCAATAATAGCCATACAGTATAGGCAATGTTGTGGTAATTTGCTTTAATGTTGTAGCGCTTAGAGATTAAGTATATGCTCGGTCAGACTATTTTCATGTGGCAGTGACATTTTTTTTCGTAAACGGTAACGTTTTACTTCCACACTCCGGGGTGAAATATTGAGAAGAGGTGCAATTTCCTTAGAGGATAGATTTAACCTTAGATAGGCGCATAATCGTAAATCATTTGGGGTCAAATTGGGATGTAGGTTTTTTACTTTCTGTAAAAAATCACTATCTGCATTGTTAAATGCTTCCTTGAAGAACTCCCAATCATCATTTTGTCTTAAACTTTTATCAATGATATTTATTACAGGTTTAACAACCGTTTTATTCTTTAAAACATTAAGTTCATTTTTTATCGTTGTCAATAACTCATTCTTTTTGATGATACTCATGGTCGAGGCGGCCAGTTCTTTACTCTTGTTTTTGAACTCCAATTGCAACTGTTCATTTTTTATTCTAATGATTTCTTTTTCATTTTGAACCTTTGCGAGTTTTAATTCCCTATTTTTTCTTGCAACCAATTTCTGTTGCTTCTTTTTGTAATATCGTCTATAAGCGATATGCATCAGTAGAAGAAACAATAGAACCCCTGCTACATATATCGCCTTCATAAAATTTGTGGCATACCATGGTTTTGCAATCTTAAATGAATAGGAAGCAATGTTAGTGGAAATTTTATTCCCGATTCTAGACCTTACTTTGAAAGTATAGTCTCCATAGGGCAAGTTCTCGAATAGCTGTACTGAATTCTCGGACCAATTACTCCATTCATTATAAATTCCAGCAAGATGGTACTGATACTCCATTTTTAACCAATTATTGAATTCCGGGGTATAAAATGATATTTCAACTGTGTTTTCACTATTTTTAAGTTCACCTTCCTGATTCTTGTCAAGATAGGTTTTTTCTCCGTTCGAATCACTCCTATTATTATTTGAAATTCTATCAATTGCTATGTTAAAATCAGACGTATTGATTTTATCCACATCCACGGTAATATACCCGGAATAGTTGCCAAATAGATAATTGCTGTTATCATCCAATAGTAGTATGTTCTCGTAGCCATTAAGTCCTTTACGCTTGGCCGTTGTCAGTGGTACTTTATTGATTTTTGGTATGTTTGATATTTCTCCATGCGAGATATAGCTTACATTACTTCTTGAGAAACCCCATAAATTGTCCGTGTTTTTATCCAAGAGTAATTTCCCCGATATGAACTCATTTTCACCCTCATATATTTTACTTAATAATGGATCAATGCTGAAATGTTGTCTTATGGTATCGTATTTGAAAATTCCTTCTTTTGAAGAATAAAGAAGGTCTTGATTATATTCAATTATACAAGAGTTGGCTCCTTTGATTAAGGAATCTATAGTAACTTCCAAAGCCTCGGAATAAGAATCATCTAATTTTACTTTGAAAACACCTTTGTACTCATGGTTGATAAAAATTTCATTATTTGGCATTTCAACGAAATATCTGGATGAATTATGAAAATTTTTAATTTTGTTCCTCACTTTCCAACTACCATTTTTTCTTTCTAGTACACATAGACCATCATAGTTTCCCTGAAGAATTAATTCCTTGTTTTTAATGCGTTTTATGCCCCAGGCACCTTTAATCGAAGAAACTAATGTCGCAGTTTGGCCAGTAATTACATAAGTTCCTGTATCGTGTCCGCAGAACAAGGTATCATCCAACACATTGAGACTCCAGACTTGACCTTCAGTGCCTTTGATAAAAGTAAAATCTTCATTTCGATTTAAATCCTTATAAAAGAGGCCTTGGTTAGAACCTAAGTACAATTTTCCATTAAACTTGGCAGAAGCATAAACACTTCCTATTTTACCATCAATATCCTTATACTCCTTATAGGGTGATTTCAGATTAATGTAACTTACGCCATTATCGAGACCTAGCCATAAATTGTGACCCATATCTTCAAAAAGGGCCAAAACTGTATTATTCAACAATCCATTGGCCCGATCACTCTGAAATATAAGATCACCGTTGCTATCCAAGTAAATCAGTCCGTCGGAAATTGTACCAATTGCGAAACCGTCATCTTCAAGACGAGTGCTGCTGTAAACATTGACATTTTTCAGAAGATTGGTAGAATTGGTTGCCCATGGCAAAAGAACATCTTCCTTGAAAAGAAAGAATCCCATATCCCGTGTTTGTACAAGCAAGTCTTTCCCTTTTTTAAAAATATTGACAACATCATGATTCTTTACGATATTGTCATCAATAACCAACAATTCCTTTCCGTTTACGATTTTAAATATACCTTGGTTCGTGCCTTGAAAAAAGATCGAATCTTCCACGGCATACATCTTTACAATAGAATTACCGGAATCAATGATATTCACCGAATTGTTTTTTGTATCGTAGATATAAATCCTATCCAGTGATTGAAACAGGACCCAATCATCGATATTCACAATATTCCAAAATGCTTCATCTTCGATTAGAGGGATTCCTAATTGCTTTGAGAGTGATGTATATTCCAAAGCCCCTAGGTTGTTTTTCGTCCAATAACCGAAATCCATATAACAACCAGAATAGACTCTATTACCAACAGCTTTGACCGATCTCATAATTGAACCATTGGGGGTTGGGTATAAACTCCAAGATGCACCATTAAATTGGAGAAGCCCGTCATTATTGGCTACATAGACCAATTTATTTGAAGACTGTGTAATAGACCAATTTTGATTATCGGCTGATAATTCATGCGGTGTAAAATTCTGTATGGGTGGTAATTCCTGAGCAGGCACTACTGCGTAATTAATACAAATTAGAAATGTGAAAATTTTTAGAAGTTTTTTCAATTTTCGCATGCTGCTATTATATAATTAGTCCTAATCAAATCATGAATTAGTATCAAATGGAAAATAAAAGTTGAGTTGAACAGAATCCTTAATAAAATTATTTGAAAGATCGCCAAATGCCGAAAATATTGGATTTTACGAATCCTTAGTCTTAAAGAGCCTTAAAACTTGATTGTTTCTACTTCCTTATTACTATACATTACCACAACAATGTTAAATTTCACCTACAACATTGATTTAAGCAAACTTATCAGTGCTATTCTGAATACTCAATAAAAACACTGGTAAATATACTAATTTACTAATTATAAGGCCTCTTTTACCCAATGTATATAATTTGTATAGGTCCATTTTATGGATTATACAAAATCGTATAGTAGATTTACGGAACTACAACAAAATACAATATTTAACGCAAGAAGGTTGTAATTGCTATGGTCAACGTAAAAATAAAAAGTATAATGAAAAACAATATTTTAAGATTAGTTCTTTTCTTACTAACAACTACAGTTTTTGCCCAAGCCGACAAAGTGAAGGTTGAGAAAAATGATGCAGGAATGAAATTGGTGGTCAATGGGGAGGATTTTATGATCAACGGTATGAACTGGGACTATTTCCCAATAGGCACGAATTTTAACTATAGTTTATGGAAACAATCAGACGATGTCATTAAAGCAGCATTGGATGCAGAAATGGGCTTATTAAGGAATATGGGTGTCAATGTCATCAGACAGTATACCGGGGTACAGCCAAAATGGATTCAGTACATCTATGAGAATTATGGCATCTATACCATGTTGAATCATTCATTTGGTCGTTATGGGCTTACCATAAACGGAGCATGGGTGGCGGTTACGGATTATAGAGATCCAGCAACCCAGGAGCTACTTATGTCTGAAGTCACAAAAATGACCGAGGAATACAAAAATACTCCAGGCATATTATTGTTCTTATTAGGGAACGAAAATAACTATGGTCTTTTTTGGGCAGGTGCAGAAACAGAGGATTTTCCTGATGAAGAGGATAAAAGAAGGGAAGTAGGGGAAAAACGAGGTAGACCGATGTACAAGCTTATGAACGATGCGGCGGTTAAAATGAAGTCAATAGATTCTTCTCACCCTGTTGCTATATGCAATGGCGACTTATTATTTGCAGACATTATCGCTGAAGAATGCAAAGACGTCGATATTTATGGTGTGAACATGTATCGTGGAAAATCATTTGGCGATGCCTTTGAACGCGTTAAGAACGAGTTGGATAAACCAATGTTGTTAACAGAATTTGGTTCTGATGCATTTAATGCGATATCCAATTCAGAAGATCAAAAAATGCAAGCCTACTATATGGTCGAAAACTGGAAAGAGATCTATGAAAATGCTGCAGGTCTTGGAAAATCCGGAAACTCAATAGGCGGTTTTACTTTTCAATTTAGTGATGGTTGGTGGAAATTTGGTCAAACAAAAAACCTTGAAGTCCACGACACTAACGCTTCCTGGGCCAATGGTGGATATTCCATTGACCTCGCACCTGGTGAAAATAATATGAACGAAGAATGGTTTGGTATCTGTGCCAAGGGACCTACCAATGCAAGAGGCCTTTATGATCTGTATCCAAGGGCCGCATATTATGCTTTAAAAGAAGCTCACCAATTAAACCCTTATGATGGCGGTGTTACATTGGATTTTGTCAAGAATCATTTTGATAATATTGAATTGATGGATGCGATGCTAAGAGCACGAGGAGATAAAGCAGCCTTAGGTGCTGAAAGTAGCGGTAAGGTTCGGATAAGCAAATTAAGAGCAGAATTTACAACTTTCAATACGGGAGGTAGTTTAATAACCACTCCCGAAAACGCTGACCCTGATGAAAGGGTATTTCCAGATGAACTGGGTTTTGATCATATGCAATCCTATTATGTTGGTGTGGAAGGGAACCCAACTTCAAATATGCGTGCCAATGTAAACTTCAATATTCTTGGTAATGTAGCAGATAACCCTATTGATGAGATATTTTATGAAAACAGAGGTCGAACCGTATCGGTTAATACCGATGAAGGTGACTTAGATCTAACTAACTTAAATGGAGTACAGGTTTATAATGCAGAATTTGAGTGGAACGGTAAGATTGCAGATGTAAGGGGTTTTTACCGTACAGGTCATTACCATTGGGGATATGAAGGTGATTTCTTCGGCTTGTATCCAGAAGCAAATTATGGACCAAATTTAGATATTTATAATGGTGAAATCTCGGGTTTAGAATTTGACGGTAAAAAATCCTTAAAGGGGCTGAAGGCAGCTTTCGGACCACAACTGTGGTGGGGAGCAAACCCAGCATTCCTTATAAAGTACAGCACTAAACTAGGCAAGTATGACGTAACCGGTGTATATCATGAAGATATTGATGATGCTGCTGGAGCTATCAGTTCATTTGCCGTGCCATTGCCTAAAACGCGTAGAGTTACAATTCATATTAAAAGAAAATATGAACATTTTGGTCTCGAAGCAGGAGGCATATGGGGTGGCCAACCTTTGAACGGAAGGGATTTTCAAATCACAGAAGGCGATTCAGGAAGCTATACCATTTTCAATGATAAGATCAACTCGAAGGATAACTGGGGAGGTAAGGCAAAAATAACCTACTCCAAGGGCTCTTTTAACTGGTATGCACAAGGAGCGGCAATGGGATTGGTTGCCAATGGTGGTGCGGATTACACTAAAACATTTACAGGCTGGAAACTTAAGGATAGTGGAAGTGGTAACCAAACCAATTTCTTAACAGGTTTTGCCCTAACCCTTGGAAAGTTTCAGGTGGCACCAAACTTCTTATGGCAAAAACCCATTGTTGCGGCAATGCCGAACGATGTTCAAGCACCAGGAAGATTACGAAATATCCAAGATGATCCGTTTGCAGTAAGGGCAAATAGGGAAACAACAGCTGGTGAACTATTAATTACCTATGACCCTACTCCTGGAACCTGGATGTACGAATGGGACAATGATAGAGCTGAAGATGCAAAATTCGCAATGAATTTCGGATTTGTGTACCGTCATCATCCAACAGCCATGGATGCTGCAATCGGGTTTTTAAGTAATCGTACAGCATTTGCATTCCCCAATTCAGTTCCAGCTGAAGATCTATGGGAAGCACATACCCGTATTGTATCAAAGGTCAATCCAAATCTAGGTCTTATTGCTAACCTTTATGCAGGTAATGGTCAGGCAAAGGGAAGCGATGAGCGATTAATAACTAGAATTGGTGGTGACATTAGGGTTATTCATAATAAAATAAAACTGGTTCATTCTTTTAAAATTGATGATTGGGGTCCATTTGATTATCATCGTGATTTCAACCTCACCTATCCTGTTCAACTCATGTTAGACCTATCAACTACGGTAGGAAAACCAGATTGGTTTATTCTACCAGATACAAAAATTGGAATACGTGGTACTTGGAGGTCTCTAAACGAATACTCACCCCGATATCTTCCTAACGCAACAGCCGATGAATTCGCAACTGCGCCAGTCATTAGCCCAGTCGGGTTTGGTGATGGCAATGAATGGGAAATTAGAACGTACGTACATATCAATATTGGGAAATAAAAAATAGCAAAATGAAAAACAAGAAAAATATTTATTCAAAATTCGCTCTTCTTTTAGGGTTCATTTTTTCCTTTACAGCTAGCTGTGAAAGAGAAAACTCTGATGAGGTGGAGTTGGCAACTTTTCCTATAAATCCGGAAGTTTTTATAGATGGTTTTAGCAGTGGATTGGAATATCTTCCTTTCAATGGTTCAAAACTCGATGCATTTACGGTAGATCAAGAAACAAAATATGAGGGTTCTGCCTCGATGCGTTTTGATATTCCTAACGTCGGTGATCCCGAAGGTGCTTTTGCGGGTGCTATTTTTCCTGATAATACAGGTAGGGACTTATCGGGCTTTAATGCCCTGACTTTTTGGGCCAAGGCTACTCAGGCCGGAACTATCAATGAAATTGGTTTTGGAAACGATTTTGGTGAGAACAAATATTTGGCTACGGTACAAAATTTGCAGTTAAGCACGAATTGGAAAAAATACATTATTCCTATCCCTGACGCTTCCAAATTAACCCAGGAAAAAGGTATGTTCTGGTATGCTGAAGGACCAGAAGATGATAAAGGATATACGTTTTGGATCGATGAGCTTCAATATGAAAACCTAGGTACAATAGCCCATCCTAAGCCTGCTATTTTAAATGGTAGTGAAGAGATTCAGCAAACTTTTGAAGGTTCAAAAATCAACCTAAGTGGACTAACACAGACATTTAACTTGGCTTCAGGAGGTAACGTGACCGTTAACTTAGCTCCTAGCTATTTTGAATTCAGTTCATCGAACAGCAATGTTGCAACCGTAAATGAGTTGGGCGAGGTCTCGATTGTTGGAACAGGTTCAGCAGCTATAACAGCAAGTATAGCTGGAGTAGCTGCATTAGGGTCGTTGACCTTGGAATCATTGGGAGATTTTACTTCCGCACCAGAACCAACAAGAGATCCCAATGATGTTATTTCCATTTTTAGTGATACCTATACCAATGTTCCTGTAGATTTTTACAATGGCTTTTATGCTCCTTTTCAAACTACCACATCAAATGATTTTGAAGTTAATGGCGATGCGGTTTTAAATTATGAAAATTACAATTTTGTGGGTATAGAGTTTAATCAAAATGTACCTACTATTGACGGTTCAGAAATGACAAATATGCATGTGGATATTTTCATTCCCAGTGATTTTGACCCGGAAGCAACTATAAAAATTACCCTAGTAGATTTTGGAGCAGATGGTGCATTTGATGGGGGTGATGACTCAAGTGTTTCTACTATCATTTCTCCGACTAGTACTCCAGCATTAGTTTCTGGTGAATGGATAAGCGTAGATTTTGACATTACCGGTATAACAAATAAAGGTAATCTTGGGCAAATTGTTTTCAGTGCCGAAGGGGATACTTCACCAAGACCATCAAACTTTTATGTCGACAATATATATTTACATAAGGGCGGAGGTGAAATAACACCCGCAGCTACATTACCTATCGACTTTGAAGACGGAAACAATCTAACTGGAGCATTCGATGGCGGAGCCAATGGAGCCAATGCAGATAACCCCGATCAAAGTGGTATCAATACATCTGCTAAGGTTTATCAATTTAATAAGGTTGCCGGTGCTGCATGGTATTCTGGAATGTTCCATATTTTTGATCAAGATTTGGATTTGTCCCAAGGTACAGCCTTTACGTTTAAGATATGGTCTCCTAATGCTGATATCAATGTTCGTATACAGTTAGAGAAGGAAGGCGGAGAAGGTACTCCTCCAACCTATCAAATAGACCAAACACTATCTCAGGCGAATACGTGGGTAGAAATGACTTTCGATTTCTCAGACACCGCGTTAAATGCAATGGATGGATATGATAAGATCGTAATCTTCCCGGATTATGACGAATCAAATCAAGTTCCAGTAGCTACTGAAGCTGTTTATTATATTGATGATATTAGTCAGGATAGTGGTGTAGGCACGGCAATGGCACCTACCGATGCTGCACTCATACCTACACGGGCCGAGGCGGATGTGATCTCTGTTTACAGTGATGCCTATACTGATGTTTCCGGTACTGATTTTAATCCTAACTGGGGTCAGGCTACTGTTGTTACGGAAGAGTCCATAGCGGGTGACAATGTACAATTGTATACAGGATTGAACTATCAGGGCATCGTTTTGGGAAGCAGCCAGGATGTTTCTGGAATGGAATTCCTTCATCTAGACTATTGGACTGCAAATTCAACGGCACTGAACACATTTTTAATCAGTTCGGGTCCTGTGGAAACAGGGAATGCGTTAACGGTCCCCACCGGGGGTGGATGGACAAGTGTGGACATCCCATTAGGGGATTTTTCTCCAGTGGATCTAGCGGATGTCATCCAATTGAAGTTCGATGGCGATGGTGATGTATATCTTGACAATATCTATTTCTATAAAGAAGCAGGAGCTGCAACGGCGCCTATTTCTGCCGCTCCTACACCGACACAGGCCGAGGCTGATGTGATTTCTGTTTACAGTGATGCCTATACTGATGTTTCCGGTACTGATTTTAATCCTAACTGGGGTCAGGCTACTGTTGTTACGGAAGAGTCCATAGCGGGTGACAATGTACAATTGTATACAGGATTGAACTATCAGGGCATCGTTTTGGGAAGCAGCCAGGATGTTTCTGGAATGGAATTCCTTCATCTAGACTATTGGACTGCAAATTCAACGGCACTGAACACATTTTTAATCAGTTCGGGTCCTGTGGAAACAGGGAATGCGTTAACGGTCCCCACCGGGGGTGGATGGACAAGTGTGGACATCCCATTAGGGGATTTTTCTCCAGTGGATCTAGCGGATGTCATCCAATTGAAGTTCGATGGCGATGGTGATGTATATCTTGACAATATCTATTTCTATAAAGAGCCAACCCCAGCTGCTGAACCAAGTTTACCACTTGGATTTGAAAATGGTGAAACCTTGATTCCTTTTGATAATGGTGCAACGGCGGCTAACATAGATAACCCTGATACCAATGGCAATTCTTCTATGAAGGTTTTAGAATTCAACAAGGTAGTTGGTTCTGCATGGTATTCAGGAGTTGTATTCGACGAAACCCTTAGAACTACACCTATTATAGACCTGGCAGATGGCACCATATTCACTATCAAAATATGGTCTCCAAACGCAGGAATCCAAGTACGTTTTCAATTAGAGGGTGGTGCTGCTCCAGCTTATGAGGTCTTTCAGACGGTTAACACCGCCAATGAGTGGGTTACGCTAACATTTGATTTTACCAGTCAGGTAAATGCTACGGATACATATCCAAAGTTTTCGGTATTCCCAGATTTTGATGCTGCCAATCAAGTAGATGTAACTGTAGGGGCTATTTACTATATCGATGATATTACCCAACAATAATGATGTTAATCAATTATATTATGTTAGATAAAAACAAAACAAACAAACCTATACTCCTATTCAAGTACTTTATGCTAATTGCATCTTTTTTGATGGTGTATGGTTGTTCAACTGATGAGACCCAGACCGTTACAACTTTTACCAAGCTTATAATGGAAGATAATTTTGATACCTCTGGAACTCCCGATAATGGACTTTGGTCATATGACATTGGCACTGGGAACGATATTTCTGGTGCTGGTTGGGGTAATAACGAATTGCAGTACTACACCGACCGTACAGAAAACGTAAAAGTGGCGAGCGGAATGTTACAAATAACGGCCCGAAAAGAGTCATTTATGGGTTCTGGATATACTTCTGGGCGCATATTAACCAAAGGGTCTTTTGAACAGGCCTATGGTCGCTATGAAGCTCGTATAAAATTACCATATGGACAAGGTATTTGGCCTGCATTTTGGCTAATTGGTAATGATATTGATGCCGTTCCTCTAATTGTTCTTTATACATCGTAGTATAATCATTAGTCGTAACTTGTTGCAATATTTGATGATATGGATTAAAAGTTTGTATCGCTACTTTG
>CAZHJO010000014.1:0-20287 GCA_964532755.1 uncultured Maribacter sp.
AGCATCATTTTCCACTCCATTTTCCACTCCATGCAAATAACGGGTAAACCAGCGGTTCATCATTTTGATAGGCGGCGGTCCGCCATGTCCGTTTTGGTGATAGTAGATTTGTGTAGGTATGCCTTTCGCTTTGGCAGCTTTGTAAATACGATAACTATGTTCTGGCATAACGTTCCAATCGTTAAAACCGTGCGACATCAATAAAGCGGCCTTCATGGGTTTCATGTCATTAAGGTAATCGCGCCCTGCCCAGAAATCATTATAATCCCCAGTTATTCGATCCATGCCGTTCTTCATTTCAGTATCACGCACCCTTTTGTTATTTCCTGGGCGTTTGGCTTCATCACCACTATGAATATAATCATAGAGTACGTCAATATCCTCGCCTAAGTAACCACCGGGTGACCGCACCAATCCGTTAGATCTATAATAATGATAATACGATGTATTAGGGGCAATGGGAATAATAGCTTCGAGACCCTCAACGCCCGTAGTTGCAGCTGCTAAAGGAATAGTACCATTGTACGATGTGCCCGTCATGCCGACTTTTCCAGTAGACCAAAAAGCCTCGACTTTTTCATTTCCATATGGGGAGGTGTAACCATTGGCGCGTCCACACAACCAATCAATTACGGCTTTTGGTGCTAATGATTCATTATCACCACCAACAGTTGGTGAGCCTTGCGAAAGCCCTGTTCCGGGTGAGGAGGAGTGTACCACAATATACCCTCTAGGAATCCATGTTTTAATGTGGGAATTTGAAATTATGGGTCTTTTTCCCAAGCGAACCACCTCAGGATGAACACGTGGTTTGCCCATAGCCCCCAATTCATGTTTTACATCCCAGAAAACACCATCAACATCAGGGGCAACACCAGCAAAATAAGGACTGGAGATATATACAACGGGTAATTTTAATCCTTCTGAATCAGTTTGCCCAGGTCTTGTTACCGCCACGTGCATTCTATCTGCTTTTGAATCACCATCGGTATCAAATTCAGTTTCGACCCAGAGATCATGTCGGATCCATTTTGAGGCATCCTCAAAAGCAGCAACAATTTGAGCTTCACCATCTTTTATAACTGGGGTCGCTAATGCGGCATTTTGGGCATTTACCGTAATTGTTAAGGTAGAAAGTACTCCAAGAAGAATGATCTTTCTTAAATATCTTTTCATAATGACGGGCATTTTTTGTTTTAAACAGAAATATTTTTACACTGGCTGCAATGTACTATTTTTAGGAAACATGTTATGAAAAAGTAAACCAAATTCTTTACGATATGTGCCAATAATGATAGGAATAAAAAAACCCAAGATTCGTATCCGGGGTTTTTCTTTGATAATAAGTAGCGAGAGAGGGACTTGAACCCTCGGCCTCCGGGTTATGAATCCTGAGACAATTGTACTGATATGGATTTAAATGGTTTAATAATCAACTGTTTATGAATTATTTATAATTTTATTTCCTTTTAAAATCCAAAAGAATTCATGTAAATACACCAAATGTTTTACCTATGTTTTACCTAAAATTTGTATCTTACATACGGTAAAATACTGGTTTATGGCTACAATACAATCATTTTTGATGAAGAAACCGAATAGGGCAGGGCTTTTCCCTATCGCTATTCGAATTACTAAAGATAGAAGATCGTCTTATCTATTTACAGGACAGTATATTGAAATCAAATTTTGGGATGACAAGCATAAGCGCGTTAAAAAATCTCATCCCAATTCTAAACGTCTTAACAATTTGGTCGCAAAGAAGATTGCGGAAGCAAATGATAGATTAATTGATAGTGAAAATCAAAACACTTCTCAATCGGCGAAAAAAATAAAGAAAAAGATTATTGGGAAAACCCAAATGGGTTTTTTTGAAGCGAGTGAGCTGTTTTTGTCTAATCTTTTAAAACGGAAAAAATTTAATCAACACTACAATCAAGAAAAGAGATTGGCCATATTCAAATCATTTTTAGGAAGAAAAAAACTTTCTTTTATAGATTTGGATGTCACTTTGTTAAAAGATTTCAAGGCATATCTTTTATATGAAAGAAAGGTAACTGAAAGAACGGCCATTAACTACCTCATGCTTATTCGTACCATTTATAACTTTGCGCGAAAAGCATACCATGTTGATGATAGAAACTACCCATTTGGTAAAGGCAAAATTCAAATTAAGTTTCCAGAAAGTGAAAAAATTGGATTGAATAGGGAAGAGGTCCAATTACTTGAAACGGCGGAAGGATTAACACCTGCCCAAAAACATGCGGTCAATGCTTGGCTCATGAGTTTCTATTTCGCGGGTATTCGAGTAGCAGATGTTCTTCAGCTAAAATGGTCCGATTTCATAGATAATCGACTTTATTACCGAATGGGAAAGAATAAAAAACTTGTTTCGTTGGCAAATCCCGATAAAGTCGAAAAGATATTGGATTACTATGTGTCTGAGAGGAAAAAGAAAGATGATTTAATCTTTCATTACTTAAAAGGAACAAATCTAAAAAATGAAAAACGCTTGGCTACTCGCATTAAGACCATAAATAGAAATCTAAACAGGCGATTGGAAATTGTAGCCGAAAAGTTAGGAATTAAAAAGAAACTTAGCATGCACATAGCTAGGCACAGTTTCGGCAACATTTCAGGGGATAAAATCCCTATTCAAATGCTTCAAAAACTCTATCGCCATTCTTCGATTACAACAACAGTGAATTATCAATCGAATTTTATGCACAAAGAAACGGACGACGCTTTGGAGAAAGTAGTAAACTTTTAATATGGATTTCATCCATTAAAAATGGTGTTCTGGCGATTTAGATAGAAAAGAAAATGAATAAAACACTATCTTCTCGGCTTTAAGAAAATTCTAAAGAATTCACACAATCAAATAATGCAAGTCGTTTGTCTACAAGAAGAAGCTTTTTATGCCTTGTTCGAAAAGGTAGTTGAGCATATAGAATCCAATCGGAGAGATATGCCCCCCAAATGGGTCGATGGGGAAGAGGCAATGTCCTTGTTGAACATAAAATCGACTACAACTTTGCAAAAATTGAGGGACGAAGGAAAAATCAGGTTTTCCCAGCCCCAAAAGAAAATCATTCTCTACGATCGTGATTCAATCAATGAATATATAGAAGGGCACGTACGCGAAACTTTTTAGTTATGGAAGAAAGTTTAAAAGTCGATAAGGATTATTTAGAAGCATTCAACCAAGGCTATGAATTAGCTAAGGAATTGGATTTAAAATCCCAGATGCTCAAGGATATGGATTCGGACAATGTTCGTATGAATGCCATGCAGGCGGGTATGGTGCAATACGTTGATGAATCGAAACAAGGACTGCATAAAAAGTTTTCGCAAGACAAGTTTATAGATTCCAATATTCATATTGATGAAGATTTAAGTTCCAAAAAGGATAGCAAGGAAAATAAGAGCAAAGGATTTGGTTTATCCAATTGAGCAGTTGGGAAATAATAATCCGATTACAAATTCCGGTTTTTAAAAATCCATCCACACCAAGAAAACCGATTTGAATTATTTTTCAGTTAATATCGTTTTTCAGGTTGTTGACCAGAATATTTGGAGATAACCCCACCCATGGCTTTATTTTACCTATCAATCAAAATCTATAATACCAAAGGAATTAAGCAAAACAATTATTTTTATCTCACACGTTCATATTCATTGAATTCATAGACCATTCCTCCTTGTGCTTTCGTACCTGGATCATTCCTAGTAAGTAACATCTGAGTTCTCAATATTATCAAGGTAAGCGATTTGTTAATATCAGAAAAGGAGTGGGTCAATTTCCCTGATTCCTCCATATTCCAAATACCGATTTCCCGGAATGAGTTGGCTATTTGACTATGGCATGCGACTTCCCCAATTCCCCAGAAATATATATTTTCCGTTTGCTCATCTCCCTTCTGATAGCGAATAATATCATCCTTGCGGCAAGCTTCGAATTGGGAAAACAAATCCTCAGTTGGTATCAAAATTCCTAATGAATCGTTTACTTGACCAATGTATTGTGCTGTTCTTTTCCAATCGCCTTGCAAATTAGTGTCGTTAAAAGCAAGATTATTCTCTTCTTGAGAGCTTTGGTCATCACTATTGCAGGCCGAAGAAACTAATAGATGCATTATCAATAAACAGATTATTCCTTTTTCATATCCCATATAACATAAAGTTACTTTTTATCACAATAATAGGAACCCCTAATTTTATTTTTTTAAATAATAAACCAATCCTATTGCAACCAAAACGATCAATCCTGCAATTATAAAAGGATAATAAAAGCCACCTGCCAATAACCATGTTCCCAACACAGGCCCTAAAATCTGGCCGATACTGTTTGTGGAGCTTTGAATGGAAATGTTTCTTCCCGTATCCTCCTTGGACAATAAAGAGACCGATGAAAGCAGATTTGGGGTTACCATGGCACCACCACTGGCAAATACTATTATTAGGGCATATACAGATAGTTCATTGCGTAAAAAGGGAAACACTATAAGCGACACCCCCGTTATCAATAAGCCTAATGTAATTTGCTGTTTCGAGCTCATTATCTTTTCTCCATAAGTGGCAAAAACAGGCTGTAAGACCGCCATCACCAAACCACATAACATGAATCCAATCCCGACTTGGCTACTATTGAACGCCAGCTCTGCCTTGCCATAAATCGAAAAGACGGTTTCAAAAAGGGTAACCACAAATTGCATTACGAAGGAAAGCAGTAACAGGATGACAAAATAGTTGCTAAAGGTGAAATTGAATTTTATCGATTTCTCCCTGACTCGTTTTACGACCACTGTGTTCTTTAACCATTTTAGAATAACGAACAATACAATTAAACCCAATACCGCAATAAAAAAAAATGGAACCGAAAATCGGTCAAAATGAAATAGCCCAAAAGAAAATTTCAAGTGAACGTTTGTTTGGGATAAGAGGCCACCTAGCACAGGGCCAAAAATCAGACCGGAACTGATTGCGACCCCGGACCATGCCATTATCTTGGTCCTGCGCTTTTCCGAGGTAATATCACTTAGATAGGCGTTGCAGACAGGAATTACCGAGGAAGTAAATATTCCCCCCAGGATACGGGCTACATAAAGCATAGCAAGCGAAGTGGCAAGACCGGTTAACAGGTTCATCACTATAAATCCTATGAGGCCCACCAAAATTATGGGCTTACGACCATATTTATCTGAGAGTCTGCCCCATAAGATTACGAATACAAGTTGAAAAAATGGATATATGCTGGTCAACATACCGATATGGAAATTAATCAAGTCCGTATCCAAATTGTCCCTTAGGGCCAGTCTTTCCGTATAGTAAGGAAGGGTAGGCAATAGGATACCATACCCCAGCATGACCACGAATAGGCTTAACAGAACTAAAAATATCCTATTGAACTTGTCCCTTTTACTCATTATTTCTTGCCTATTTTCCGTTTCAACAACTGGGCATTAATGGCAACTATAATGGTGCTCAAGCTCATAAATACAGCTCCAACGGCCGGACCCAGAACGAATCCTGAAGAATACAATACACCCGCCGCCAATGGTATTGCCACTACGTTATAGCCAGTTGCCCATACTAGGTTCTGAATCATCTTGTTATAAGTGGCTTTCCCAAATAAAATGAGGTTGGCGATGTCTTGTGGATTGCTGTTTACCAGAATAATATCTGCGGTCTCTGCAGCAACATCGGTGCCTGAACCAACTGCAATTCCCACATTTGCCCTTGCCAATGCAGGTGCATCGTTTACACCATCTCCTGTCATAGCAACAAATTCTCCTTTGCTTTGAAGGCCTTCTACGATCTCTACTTTTTGGTGGGGCAATACTTCGGCATAATAACCGTCCAGTCCAAGTTTATCGCTTACTGCCTTAGCTGTTTTTGCATTGTCCCCTGTGGCCATCAATACATTTATGTTGTTCTTTTTGAATACTTTGATGGCTTCGGCGGATTCAGGCCTGATCTCATCGGCAAGAGCAATATAACCAACCAGTTTTCCATCGATAAGGACAAATACCACCGTTTCGGCGGCATCGCTATAAGCATCCTCGGGGATATTTATTTTTTCATCTCTTAAATAACCAGGGCTTACCACTTTTACTTTTTTACCTTCTACGGACGCTTCAACCCCTTTACCCGTTATTGCCTTGAAATTTTCTGGTTTTGGGACGACAACACCATCTTCCTTGACCTTTTTGATGATGCCAACGGCAATTGGGTGTTCGGAACTTTGTTCCAATGCACTGGCAAGTCGTAAGACTTCAGCCGAAGAATATTTCTTATCTACCGATTCAATACGCGTAACACCAAAATCCCCTTTGGTCAATGTTCCAGTCTTGTCAAAAAGTAATGCCGAAATTTTGCGCGATTCCTCAAAAGCTGTTCTGTTACGTATCAACAATCCATTTTGTGCAGAAACTGCCGTGGAAATGGCCACTACCAACGGAATAGCTAGGCCTAAAGCATGTGGACAAGCAATTACCATAACCGTGACCATGCGCTCCAAAGCGTATACAAAGGGAAAGCCCAATACCAGCCAAACCACCAAAGTGCCAAATCCAATGGCCAATGCAATATATGTAAGCCATCTAGCAGCCCTGTCAGAAAGGTTTTGCATTTTGGACTTGGTCTTTTGCGCTTCCTCGACCATCTTGATTACCTTATTGAGGTAACTGTCCTTTCCTGTATGCTCAACTTTTACTTTTAGCGTGCTATTGCCATTTACCGAACCACCGATTACTTTGTCATTTAATTCCTTTTTTACAGGTTTTGACTCCCCGGTAAGCATCGATTCGTTCAAATAACTGGAGCCTTCTGTAATTATCCCATCCGCAGGAACTTTTTCACCAGGCTTAACCAGAATAATGTCATCTTTCAATAAATCCTCTAGCTTAATATCTTCTATGGTATCACCCGTAACTCGATGTGCTTCCGCAGGCATCATACTGACCAATAGCTGCAAAGCCTTTGATGCTCCTAAAACACTTTTCATTTCAATCCAATGTCCTAAGAGCATAATAGCAATAAGAGTGGCCAATTCCCAGAAGAAGTCAACCCCTGCTAGACCAAAAACCGTAGCTGAGCTATAAAAGTAAGCAACACTTATGGCCATAGAAATAAGCGTCATCATTCCTGGTGCCCCTTTCTTTATTTCTGACCAAAATCCTTTTAAAAATGGCCATCCACCGTAGAAGTATACAATAGTCGATAGTGCAAATAGTATGTATGGATTGCCTGGTAAGAGAAATTCATAACCAAAAAATTCCTGTATCATTGGGGAAAAGAACAAAATGGGTATAGTTAGCACCAGCGTCACCCAAAACCGTTTTCTGAAATCTGCGATCATCATCTTATGATGGTCATGACCCGCCATTCCCATTGGAATATTTCCATCATGTTTGGAATGGTCCATTTTTGAATGCTGATTTTTGTCATGCACCATTTTCGAGTGGTCTTCTTTGCTTTTATCCATTTTGGAATGATCCATTTTTCCGTGATTATGATGTTCGTGATTTTCCATGGTATTATTTTTTAATAGGTATTATCTTTATTTTGCATTTTTTCCTTGATATATTCAGCAATGGGTTTTCAAAACACTTTGATCTTAAGTTAAAATCATAGGTGAATCCCCTTTTTTGAATGTCAGTTAAAGCTTTTGATTACGTGTCATAGTTTTTCATGGTGTCATCAATTATAGGTCATCGTAAAATAGCTGCCATCTTCTTCAGTGAATTCCTGAAAGGATAACAGGCCTTTGTCCGTGAACTTTTCTATTACCTTGTATTCCAAGTTTCTTAGCCTTATCCCAAGGACATAGGCCTTAATATTAATTTTTGACTTGATTATTTTTACATTTTCATTGGAATCTAATATCCTGTCATAAATCCTTATTTTACTTTTAGATCCAAAGAAATCCAAAAGACTGGAATCAAAGGATATTTCAATTTCAATATCCTCTAAGTTTTCCAATTCATAGAGCTTCTTAAAATTTTTGGAATTTGAGTTGATTTGCGTTTGCCTAGACTTCGGGTCCGCAAAAGGAATGACCATGACCATAACGCTGGACTCATTGGGCTTACAGCGATATGTGGTAGTATATTTATCCGTTGATTTTCTGTTTTCATCAAAGAGTTCGGTAATCACATCAATTTCGTAATAGCCTTCCAACTCTTTTATTTTCCCAACTTCAAAGGTCTGGATATTGAGTAAAGCTCCATTTTTATCAAAATTCTCTCGAATGACCAATCTATCCGATAATTGTTCGATAAGCATATCGTTTTGGGCCTTTACGTCCAAAAAGCTTATTAAACACAGAATAGATATGTATCGTACTCCTTTCATATGAGATGCATCAGTTCCTTTACCTCCTTAGCAATTACTTCGCTTAAATCAATTTTATTGGAAAGGTGGGGAATCGTGTTACACGTAATTACGTCCTCCGCACCGGCATCATATAAATCTTGATAGGCATTTCCGGAAAACACGGCATGAATACCTATACATATCGGAGGTTTCATTCCGGCATTCTTTAAATGTTCCACGGTTTCTATCATGGTCCGAGCTGTAGATATGATATCATCCACCAAAACCGGGGTGGCCTCTTTATACTTGTCTACATCGGGCACGGAAACTTCAACGTCACGGTCCCCATGGCGTACCTTTTGCAATACGGTAAAAGGTACTCCTGCTTTTTTCGCCACATCCGAGACCCATTGTTCACTTTCGGAATCTGGGCCGATCAGCACGGGGTTATGAATGTTTTTCTTGATGTATTTTGATATTTCGTCCGCAGCATGGATGACTCTGTTCGGAATATCGTATACCTCGCCCAAAGAACTTATTCTGTGTAAATGAGGGTCTATGGTGGTAATACTATCCGCAAATCCCGATATCAATTTTCCAAAAAAAGCGGAGGTAATCCCTTCCCCTTCATTAAATACTTTGTCTTGCCGCATGTAGGCCAAATAGGGGGTCACTAAACAGGTACACATGGCTCCCAATGACTTGGCCGTGTGGCTCAAAAAGTAAAGCGGCAACAATTTTTCATCGGGTTCGTGTAGGGTACAGACCAATACTACACATTTTCCTTTCACATCGGAAAGGATACGTGTATAGGATTCACCATCGGGAAATTTACGTATCATACATTCCCCGATTTCAGCACTCATTTTTTTTGCCAATAACTCAGTAAATTCTTGATTGCCGGGCAGTCCGAAGAGTATACTTTTCATGATTTATATTGATTTAGAAATTGAATATTATGCTGTTCGAGAATTGTTTTGAGTTCAGCAAAGTCACATATTTCTTCTATATGTTTCAGGCCTTTTTGATTTGTGTTTTCATATAAAAGTTTAGCCGCATAGCTGGTCACCAGACCAGTAGTGAAGGCTTCTCCTTGTCCCGTTACCAAACATTTGTGAACTAATTTTTTATCATTGACATATTTTCCTGAAATTTCGACCTGCAATCCAAATCTTTCCTTTCCAATGGGTATAAAGGCCAATATCTTTTTAAGCCACGATGGTTTTAGATATTTTAGCCATTTGAGTAATCCCCACTTTTGAAATAGATAGAATAGATAAGTCACTATTCTTGAATCAAAACTTAAACGCGTATCACTTGATTTCGTCTTGGTGAATATTCGAATTACATGATGGTCCGAAAAGTCGAACAGATAGAATACTCTTTTCCGCCTCTCATTTAATAGTCTTGTTGATTCTGGTTTGGAAAACCCTTTTGCGGAAACCAAGCTTCCTTCGGATTTTATTTTGAATGGATGTAGGGTATTTTCCATCATCCAACGCACGGCGTCAAGACCATGCGACTCTCCCGTACCTAACAGGACAAAGGTATGTATGCCATCGATTTGAACGAACTTTTTAGCTTCGTTGAACGCAATTATATTGGACAATCCCGGTACCAAACCCACACTTGGAACTATCAAGGCCTCTGAATTTTCAATATAGTCCAACAGTTTAATAAAACGTTGATGGACTTTGAACGAGGTGCCTACTTCGGTATAATTCACTTTGTTCATAATACAATCTATAATGAAAGATGTGTTCATGGTTTCGATACAACTAATGGCGGTGTGTAGATGTTTAAAATCTACTTCCTCAAACTTTTCGTTGTCTATATCGATATAGATACAAGTAGCATCCAGTTTTTTTTGATTTATCAAAGCTTTTGCATTATGTAAGTTTCTCCCGCCAATTATAACTTTTGACGGATATTCACGGGCAAGCCGTTCCGAAACAACGGAGCCGACCTTGCCATAGCCACCTATAATCAATATTTTATCTTTTTTGACCATTAATCAATTTGTATGATATCATCATGATTTTCGTAATACTCCAAAGCATAATTGAGCTCTCCGGTCGATTCTGCATAAAGTGTGTACAACAACTGGCCTTTTTCAATTTCCTCTTCCAAATGAACGTTCAATAGAATACCAGCCGTCTTGGATTGTGGTGCACCTGATAGTTTTGCCAACTTGGCGATCTTACGATTATCTATTTTTTTGATTGTCCCACACTTTGGAGCATTCACCTCAAATTGATAGGGGGCAACATAGGTTTTTGAAAACCTTCCCTGAGCTTTGCAAATGGCTTCAAATTTTTTGTAAGCTTGACCGGATTCCAAAAGTTGCTTGGCAGAATCTTGTCCTTTTCCATTATCCACTGCTCCTGATAATTCTAATAGTGCTCCAGCCAACATAAGCCCCCTTTCCTTTAAGTCCTGGGGAGCGAATATTTCGTTTCGTAATACGCTCAATACGTCGTTTGCCTCCAAATTGGGACCGATTCCTTTACCTATAGGTTGTCTACCATCTGTAATTACCACTTTGATATTTAATCCAATGGCTTTGCCGACGGTTTCCATATGTTCTTTAAGCTTTTCGGCCATTTCAATGCTGCGTACCTTAGCTGTTTCACCAACGGGAATGTCTATGACTACATGAGTTGAGCCTGCCGCCACCTTTTTGGAAAGAACGGATGCAATCAGTTGTCCTTCGCTGTCAATATCCAGCGCCTTTTCTACTTTTATGAGGATATCATCAGCTGGACTTAATTGAGCAGTGCCTCCCCATACAATGCATCCGCCTTCTTTTTCTACAACATCCCTTATCTCTTCGGCCGAAAGGGTAACATTGGTCAACACTTCCATCGTATCAGCTGTTCCTGCAGCGGATGTAATTGCACGGGATGAAGTTTTGGGCATCGATAAACCATAGGCGGCAACAATAGCCACCACAATAGGGGTTGTCCTATTCCCCGGCAGGCCACCAACACAATGCTTGTCCATCACAATTTCCTTCTTCCAATCCAATTGTTTTCCCGAGGTTATCATTGCCTTGGTAAGATTCGAGATTTCATCTAAATCCATTCGGTCGCCTGCACAAGCCGTAATGAATGCCGATAAATGGATGTTGGAATAATCCCCTTCGATGATGTCCGTAATGATTTCTTTATAGGCCTTGTAATCGAGTCTTTGGTTATAGATTTTTGCCCTTACATGGCTTAAAGATTCAATAGGTTCCAAATGGGAAACATATAATGTTTCTCCCTCTGATACCTTTAGTTTTTTTGACGCTGTTTGCGACAGCCCTATTTCGCCATGTCTCAACATGTCCGAAGTAATAATATGCAAACTTGCTATTACCGAGGTGCTCAGGTTGGATATCCGTATCCGGGTCAAAGCCTCAAACCCTTCGGAAATACAAACATGACAATCTTCGCGCATGTATACCACGTTTTCGTTTTGCGTGTGAATTCCCAAGAATCTATATTTGAGGATGTTTGATTTTATTTCCATCTTATATATTGTACCTGTTTAAAACTCTTTTACCATTTTCCATAAAACAAAGCCACCCAACCAGTGCTCCTCCAAGAATGGACATAACAGTACCAGTTAGTATAATTAGAACAGGGGTGTCCATTCCACCGAAATGGTTAAAATGCATGTCTAAAGAGTAGCACAAGTAATTACAGAAGATACCCAGTATTATTCCTGAGAGTTCCGCACAAAGAATTACTGCTCCTATCCCTTTCCATTTACCCACCACTAATAAGGAAATAGCCGCTCCGATTGTAGACCCCATTCCAATACCACAGAAAACAACAGTCCATAAAAACTTGTGTAACAGATTACCTTCTGGAAACAATAATACTCCCCATATTAGGAAAATGACCAATTCTGCCGATACCGAGAAAAGGATTGATAATTTCAATGGTCTTAATGCTTCAATTGCCGAAATGTTAGTGGAATTCTTCATTTGCTTGGTGTTGCTTGCTTAACGTCTTGCATTAAAAATTTTAAAGTGTCTTTTTCTTAAAGTGTAAGTAGTTGCTACTAATCCCGCTGCTAGGGTAAAATCAAAACCTAGACAAAACAATGGCCACCATTCAGGAGGATTTGTCGAAAATTCAATGTTGCCTTGGACCAAGTCGTAAATTCCATGCAGTACTAGTCCGAGTGCAACTATAATCAAACCTTTACGATGGCCCCACGCCGCCAAAGCAGTAAACAACAGGGCTATTGTAATCTCAAATAAGATTTCAATACTGTCATACGATTGAAAGGCAAAAAGCACATAATACAATGCTATTACAATCAATAGTACAGGGTAAAAACTCCGGTCTATTACAAAGCCAGTCACCTTTCCCGTAAAGACCGTTATAATCCCTATTACAATGCCAATCAATAGCTCGATCATAATATTCTAGTTTGTTTTTACTTTTACTGCAAACGGCACAATTCCTGTGAATCCTTTAAAATACTCATGTGCCTCGTTTTAGGGATTCCAACTTCATCCAGCAATTGCGGATTGTCATGAACTTCCTTGCACAGCACAATATCCTTTTTCAATAGTTTTATTTTTTCCCTTTTTGTAATGGTATTAAGTGAGGTTAAGGGATGCAACCCTGATCTGTCAATTCTTTGCTTAAGGCTATTTTCCTTTGGGTAATCCCAACTCAGCAACCGCAGTCCGGCACACTCGGCATATTTTATGGCATCTGAAGTAAAGCGTGTGTTTGTAAAGACCCACCCCTGATGAAATTTAGTTTCATGACCTTTCCGTTTTTTCCATTGCCTTTCTACATCTAAAAACCTCGACTGGATATAAAGAGGAATCTTAACGTTGCAGAACCTTCCTTGGTCACTATGAAATTTACATTCAATCATATAGTGCTTGTTGTCTTTTTCTGCCACAACATCCACTTCATGTTGCACACAATTTCCTTGCACGATAACTCCGACCTTAGTCCTAAAACCTTCATTATTTAAGATGGCACCTGCAAATTTTTCAAAAGGAAACCCAGAAGGTCCAAGCTCCATGATAGCTTTTTTAAGTTTATACCTGGATGCACTTACCCTAGATTTTCCATTTAGCATTTTAAACGCCATTTGATAGATCTGCTTGGTAGTCATCCCTTCTTTAAGTCTGCTTTGAACTTCTTCAGCAATTTTCAAAACAACGGACTCATCGGCTTTGGCACGTCTTAAGGAATTAGTAAGCTTTTCAATATTGAATTCCTCGACTTCTCCGGAGTATTTTATGATGTTGATCGACTTTTTCATTTTAAATATGCATTGTCATTACCGGAAGGTCCGAATGGTTGCTTACCCCTTCAGCAATACTTCTGGAAAACAAACTCAAAAACCCCGTATTACCGTGGGTGCACATGGCAATTAGATCTGCGGGTTGATGCAATAGAAACGTGTTGATGCCTGTCTCAACATGAAGTTCATTGTTGACGTTCATGGAATAATCCTTCAGTTTGGGAAATTTTTCCAAAAAATGTTTAATTGGATTTAGACCGACTTCGATACTATTAAAATCTGTTTTCGTATTAACCCGTAATAAATGAATGCTAGCATTACACATTTCTGCAATGGAGATTACCTGCTTAAATGCATCGCTTACATCTTCCAAAAAATCCGAGACAAAAACAATATTCTTAAATGGGAAGGAAACATCTTCTTTGACCACTATTACTGGCACTTCGGCTTTACGTACAATTTGTTCGGCATTACTTCCAAGTAATTCCCTTACAACTCCTTTGGTGCCACTGCTCCCCGTGATGATAAAGTCATGGTTAAAGTGACCCGAATGTTCAAGGATATTTCTTTGCCCTATGTGGTATTCCAGGAAAGTGCGACATTTAAGATTTTCTTTTTCTGCTCTTTTCTCCAATGCCCTAAGGGCAGATTTGGCGGTTCCGATTTTCCTGAGGGTATCAGGATATCTTTTCTCCTTTGGTTTGTCAAGTTTTACCCAATCCACTGGTGTGTGTATTAAATGAAAAAAATGGATTTCAGCATTATAAAGTTTAGCTAACTTAATGGCCAAATCGGATGCTTTTACACAGTTTTCAGAGAAGTCTGTAGGTACCAGAATATTTTTCATAATTGATTTTCTTTGATATGTTTTGATATTGTTATTTTCTGGCTAAGGTGCTCCAAAAAAAAAATTTGCTTTGTCATCAATGTGTTTTACGATAGTTTTATAAGTGCTCATAACATTGTTTTTTAGATGATTCCCAGACTTTGGTTCGTTTTCGAGATGGATTTTCTCCCATCAGTTTCAATTCCCGTCAAGGCCCTTATGGCATCAATGGTCTCTGGTATTACAATGGCCTGATTATCTACTACATAGGCATAGAAGAGTTCATCACCTGATACCTTAAGCATGTCTTCCCATAGTGCAACTTCGTACATATCGCCCCATGGTCTCCCCATGTCCAGGTACATTTCCTTGATGGTATTATTGGAAACTAATCCCTGATCGTACCGGATTAAATTGATACGACTTGAGGTTTTTAATGCCCCTAAAACCTCTTCTTTGGAGGTTTTCTTCTTCAGTTTCACATTCCAATAATGCATATGGCTCAAGGTCTCAGGAACTTTTACGGCCGAGGTTATTACATTCAGGTCAGGGTCTACACTTTGCGCATCGGGGCCCTGATGACTGGGAATTTCCTTTTCAGGAAGCATTGTGTTCATGATACCGCCCAAGTGGCTTTCCCAAGGATCAGTGGCTCGACGAAGCAAGGTTCCGCGTGCATAATCCAATAGTTTTACTCTTTTTAATACACCAAGAGTGCGAAGGATTGAAGTGGTATTGCAAGAGACGACTCGAGTGGCATCCAGATTCAAAGCTGAACTGTAATTTGTTTCTGCGCTAAAGGAATGACCAGTGGTCCTATGTTTTTCCCCTCCTTGTACTATATACTTCAATCCATGTTTTTTATAGATTTCGATGTTTTTCGCCGCTATGTTCTTTGGAGTGCAGTCAACTACCAAATCTGATATTTTCAACAAATCGGACATCGCGCCCTCAATCGAAATTCCATTGTTCTTCATGTCCTTTTCTGCTTCGGTGTTGGCTGCATAAATGGTGTAGCCCTTTCTTATTGCATTTTGAATGCGCCAATCACTGATAACATCGCAAACCCCGACAAGGTTCATATCATCTTGTAAGTTAATGGCATCGGCGACTCTTTTTCCGATGACCCCGTAGCCAACCAATCCTATTTTTTTCATCTTTTTTGTTTTAACTATTTCTATATATTGTTCGTTCAAATTTTATTTGTTAATAATGGGTTGAGAGGCCTCACCAAAACTTTTCTTTTTATCCTTGTCAATCTTAAAGTTCCTAATGATAACCCTGTTGCTCTTTTCATAAGAAAAATAGCTTATGGCCCAATTGAAGCCTACCATTAATCTATTTCTGAAGCCGCTAATGGACATCAGGTGCACAATGGACCATAACAGCCATGCTAAGTACCCGCCAAAACGCAGCTTCCCTAAATCGGCGACTGCTCTTCGTTTCCCAACAGTGGCCAATGACCCCTTGTCTTTATATTTAAATGGGTGTACCTTTTTATTATTAATGATATCTACCAATGTCTTGGCCAAGTATTTTCCTTGTTGGAGAGCAGTCTGAGCAACCTGTGGGTATCCATTTGGGGTATTTTCTGAAATCAAAGCGGCAATATCCCCTATGGCATAAATGCTTTTTTGGCCATCCACTTTCAGATAGGCATCGGTTTTTAAGCGGTTACCCTTAACAATTTGCTTCTGGTCGATACCCTTGGGGAAGTTTCCTTTTACCCCAGCCGTCCAGATAAGATTTCGGGCCAGTAGTTTTTTACCACTTTTTGTCCGGACGACCTTGCCATCATAATCGTTGACCGATTCGTTCAATAGAACTTCAACACCAAGTTTCTTCAAATATTTTAAAGTATTCAAAGATGCTTTATCAGACATTGTAACTAATAATTGACCAAAAGCTTCCACTAAATAAATATTCATTATGGAAGAAGGGTATTCAGGATAGTCCTTTGGAAGGATATATTTGCAAAACTCAGCCAAAGCACCTGCCATTTCCACGCCCGCAGGACCTCCGCCTACAATAACAAAATTGGTAAGGGCATCACGTTCATCATCATTGCAGCTTATCGCTGCCTGTTCCAAATTCTGGAGCATCATGTGGCGGATATTCAAAGAGTCCCGGATGTCCTTCATGCCCAAACTATTTCTTTCCACGTTTTCCATCCCAAAAAAGTTGGTAACCGTTCCTGTGGCCAGGACCAGGTAGTCGTAGGTCAATTTGCCCTTGTTGGTAAATAGCGTATTACCGGATGGTTCTATTTCTTCGACTTCTGCCAGCCGAAATTGAATGTTCTTGTAGCCGTTAATTTGCTTCCTGAAAGGGAATACGATGCTGTCGGGCTCCAAGGCACTGGTCGCTACCTGATAGAATAGGGGCTGGAATTGATGGAAATTGTTCTTATCAATTAATACGACCTGCACAGTTTGCTTTTTAAGCCCTTCTACCAAGGCAAGACCTGCAAAACCTCCACCGACCACGACCACCCGAGGCAGTTTGGAGTCCGGCAAGCAAATCGAATCTGTAATTTTACAGGCCTTTTGCAAAGAAGTGTTCAATGTGGCATCTTTTTTCATATTAACTTTGTTCTATTCATTTTTTATCCGTGCTAATTTTCAATAGGATCATTAACATTCAATGATTCATTTTTCATTTTCTGAACCGGGTTTACGAACTATCAAGACCGAACAGCTAGCATACATTGCTACGGATTGTGAAACCGAGCCAAGCAAAAACCGGGAGAGAGCGCCATCGCCTTGTGAACCGACCACGATCAAATCGGCACCAAAAGTTTCCGCCTTTTCTAAAATCGCACTTTTGGGAATGCCGCTGACCACGGCTGTTGTTACCGCTATTGCACCATTCTTATCTATTAATGATTTAGAGGCATCATTAACAATATCTTCTGTCAATTTTCGTACATTGGAAAGGGCTTCTGGAGTAGCCAACATGTGATCCTCGACAACATTTAGAATACATACTTCGGTTTTAGATGGTAAAGGCATCCGGGCAAGTTCGACCACGGCCATTTTGCCGAAGTCTGAACCATCTATAGCTAATACTATTTTCATCTTTTTATGTTTTAATTGATACTACACAATTATTAGTCAAGTGATGACTATGGGTTTCATTAGTTTTCGCCAATACAAATGTTCGTAGAGACCAGACCAGTACATCCCAAAAGTGAAGGCAAATAAAAGTTCTTCAAGGGGTATGCCCAGAACAAGGACGTGTGTCAAGGTTTCAAGGTTCCAGTATAGTTCTACATAGTCTGGGTAAAACTGAAGAATACTTCCGAAATAAATAAAGTAGAGTAGCGTGAATAGAATCCCCCCGACCCAGATTTTGCTTTTTAGATCGGGGCGGCAGTACAATGTGGCAAACCCGCCTAAAAACATGGCAATGACCCCGCAATAAATGTGATTTAGGCTTGTAAAAAGGCTCAGCACGGCAAAAACAAGAATAGGTACAAATAGTATATATACATGAAGTCCATGTCTTTTATGGCTCCTTTCCGAATATGGCATTTCAACAAATGCTCTCCTAAAAATAAGGTTGTACAGTACCGTTCCAATACCACCAATGGCAAAGGAGAAAACAAGGCTCTCAATATCAAAACCTGTGTTTTCCGCCAGGTCGAAAAGGGAAGGGGGAACCCAGTACTCAGGTACGAACAAAGGCTCTGTGAGCCCAAAGGGCATTGTAATCCAACTCATTTGGAGCATCACTTTCCTAGTATCCTTTTTAAGCAGATAGATCACTGCCCAAAGGGAAAGAATGATAAGTGACCATATAAACCAGACATATTGCATAGTTTTATGCTTTTTGAGTTTTTAAATAATCTACCGTTTCCTTTACAGTAAGCGGATATGTGGCATTACCAGTCCTAATATAAAAGACAGTGTTTTTACCATCTTTTACATATACTGGTTCTGATGAAGGCTCAACATCTACCAAACATATATCCTTTTGATCTTGACGATAAAAGGACAAATGGCATCGAAAACTTGCTTTTCGGCCTAGATATTCAGAAATAATTCTAAAAACTTCTCGCTCAAAACCATCCTTGTTCTTGTGCTTTAAAGTTTTATAATCGTTCTCCAATCCCAGTACATTCCCATCATCATCGACACCAATAATCAACCTCCCTCCTTTGGCATTCATAAAACCACTGATGGTTTTGGCAATGACGCCTTCCAAACTTCTGTTAGTGGTTTTTCTAAAATAGTCATACCGTATTGAGGATTTAAATTCCACCCATTCATGCTCTCCCATGGCTATCAACTCATTTATATCACGCTGTAGAAGACGTTCCTGTTTGTTGATCAATTCCTTTTTCTGTTTGATGTTTATCCAAATCAAACCTGAGAAAAACCCCAAAAAGCCTCCCAAAACGGAAAGTAGGCCACTCATTCCAACCATTTTAAATGTAAATGCCTCAACCAATCTTTCCCTAAGAACTTCTTGGAACAACATAAAGGAATAGGGGGTGTTATTAAATTCAAACCAATAAATAACCATGGTAAAAGGATGGACCAAAAAATAGAATAAGCCCGTCCCAATAAACACATGGATCAGTAGCGTTTTTAATTTTATTGCTGACATCTTGAGTTTCCTTTTATTCCCTAAACTAATTGTTGAATTAGCATGCAAAGTCAAATAACCCTAAGTAAGAACATAAGTTCCGGAAGGTTGGACAAGAACTATTTTTTCGCAATCTTCCAAAAATATTTTTCCTATGAAACCTACTTTTTCATCCCTTGAAATTGAAGATCATACGGTATGCCCCCTTCCATCATAGTTAACCGATACATAAACGTATGGTCTTCCATGTCAAAACCGCCAAAATGTTCATCATCAATCTTGTGCTCATCGTTCAGGTGATGCACCCATTCTGTCTCATTATTTTGTAGATCGCCCATCATGCCACCGCTCATATGCCCTTGTCCCAACATATGGCCGTACATATTCTCAAAGTCATCCCCAGTTAAACATACCTCCACATTGTTCATGTACTTATAGTAATTCAACAGGAATGTGGTATCCAACTCAACGTTTTGGATATGGACCTCAATCGTTCCCTTTCCAATTTTTGTTATTTCTGCGATTGCGTCATCTTCAGTTTTCGACATAACACTACCACCTTTCAATCCAACTTGGTTGGTAAGTGTTCCTATATAAGTCCCTTCAAGAGATTCGTCAATTAAACTTTCCGATTTCTCACAAGCTACCAAACCAATCATGGTAATGGCAACAAGAGTGGTTACTATTCTTCTTTTTCTCATTGTTTTATTTTTAAGGTATTCTAGTAAAAACGTGATGCATCTTCCTGATTCACATCATCTTTCATTTATTTATTTAGTTTTTAGCTGTGCATTGTAAAATGCTGCAATACAAGCACCTATTAGCCAACCCAGTATAAAAGTCTGTACTATACCTATTAATGCCTCCCAAATAGGTACATCCATCCTTATAATATTTGCTGTGTCCAAGCCGTGCAATAGGCTGTTAAAAAATTTAATACTCCCTTCTTGACCCGCAGTGGCCATGACAATCATACAGCCTGCATAGAATAATGCGCCTGTTAGACCAATAGCAAATCCGAATTTTTTAATATTTATACGATTCATGATTCTTGTTTTTAAATTAATTATCAGATTCTAAAATTTTCTTTGATTCCTCATATTCTTCCATTGTGATTTCGCCTTTGGCAAATCGCTTTTTAAGAATACGTAATGGGTCTTCCTTTTTTGATTTTCTGTATGGGATGTCATAAGGAACAAAGAAGATCCATATTAAGAGGATCAACCATATGATCCACCATACAAAGTGCATACCGCCGTAGTGTCCGTCAAAATAGTGCATAGTTTCAATTTT
>CAZHJO010000015.1:0-20171 GCA_964532755.1 uncultured Maribacter sp.
TGATAATGACTGGAGGTGGATGCTAGGGGTAGAAGCCATTCCTGCTCTGATATATACTATCTTGGTTATTGGCATTCCAAATAGTCCAAGATGGCTGGTCCTTAAAAAAAGTGATGATGAAGGGGCACTGGCAACGTTACGATTAATATATTCCGATACTCAGGCCCAAGAAAAACTAGAGGATATCAAAGCACACAATCCTACGGGTGAAGCCAAGGAAAAATTGTTTTCCGGTAATTATAAAACACCACTTATATTGGCCTTTTTGATCGCTTTTTTCAATCAACTATCGGGTATAAATTTTGTATTGTATTACGCCCCGGAAATTTTGGAAAGAGCAGGTCTCGCAGCCCAGGAATCCTTGTTTAGCTCAATATCAATAGGTATCGTAAATCTCATTTTCACTTTTGTGGGGGTATGGTTACTTGATAGATTGGGTAGAAAACAATTAATGAAAATAGGCTCTATTGGTTACATTATTAGCCTCGGCATGGTTGGCTGGTGTTTCTATGCCAGCGCCAGTTCTATTTTATTATTGACATTCATACTAATTTTTATAGCCTCACATGCTATTGGACAAGGCGCAGTGATCTGGGTATTTATATCTGAAATATTCCCCAATAAGGTTAGGGCGTTTGGCCAATCGTGGGGTACAGGAACACATTGGGTTTTTGCCGCTCTAATTACTTTGATAACACCTATTTTCCTAGATGCCGATAACGGTATTTTTAAGGATAATCCATGGCCTATTTTTATGTTCTTTGCTGGAATGATGGTCTTGCAGTTACTTTTTGTTCTATTCATGATGCCGGAAACCAAAGGAATTTCTTTAGAGGAATTAAGTGATAAACTCAGCGGTCGTAGTTCGAAATCATCATAACAGCAAATATTCTGTTCAACGATTTATTCTGCTATACAACTGCTGAACATACTAAGCAATCCGCATTTAGTCGAAATAATCAGGAAAATCAATGATTTTTCGGGAACAATTCCCTACATTGGAGTATAAATAAATAAAAACATGGAGCAGGAAATTACTTTTGGCACTAAAGTACTCAATGGCTTTTTGGGCATTATGGTAGTGATTTTAGTCGCTATTTTGCTGGCTGTAGTAGGTGGTCTTTTATTGGCCGCTTTAGGTATTATATAGGCCAATTAAATCGGAAATTCCCAAATGTTATCTCCCTATTTATTTTAAAGTACTAAAAAACCCATCCTTGTTGATGGGTTTTTTAGTTCTGCGTTCATCCTTTTTTAATCATCTGTTACCAAGAATTAAACATTTGTTTTAAGGGTTAGAATATCAATGGTGTAATTTTACTAGAATCGTAGGTTTTATAGCACGATACTCTTATTAACACTAATGATATCAAAGCCATGCCCAAACAGATTAATTATTTTCTGATCATATTATTACAATTTCCTTTATTGATGAATTCCCAGAATTCTGAAAGGATCAAAACAAATATCAATAATGGGTGGCGTTTTCAATTGGGAAATGCAGAAGCTGCTAATTATACTATTGGTCTCGATGATTCTACATGGGAATTGGTTAGCGTTCCCCATTCTCTTGAACTGACCAGCATGGATTTAAATGGTTTTGACGACGACAAGTATCAAGATACTTTTATGCGAAATGTAGGTTGGTACCGAAAGTCAATTGATGTGACCTCAAACAAGGATAAGAAGGTATTTCTTGAATTTGAGGGCGTTCATCAGGTAACTGATGTATGGATTAATGGCGAACATGTAGGACAACATGCTATCGGTGGTTACACGCCTTTTCATTTTGACATTTCCAACTTTGTTGATTACGGTAGTTCCAATCAAGTAACCGTATTGGCCGATAACCGAAAACGAGATGATGTTCCCCCAGACCCTGGACCAATGGATTATATAAAATTTGGTGGAATGTACAGGGATGTCTTTCTGGTAGAGACAAGTCCCTTGTATGTCACATTTAACTGGGAAACTGAAACTTCTGGGCAAACAATTACCACCCCTACTGTTGACCCAATTAATTTGAATGCCACCATTAATATAAAAACGTCGGTAAAAAACGAATCCATAGCAACAAAGAAAACAACTGTCATAAACCGTATAGTGGATCATGAGGGTATTGTAGTTTTAAAATTAACGCAGATGAAAGATATTGATGCTGGTCGGGAAATGGTCTTTAACCAGATTGGAAGTATTGAGGATGATCTTCATCTTTGGTCAATTGATAAGCCCTATTTATATAGGGTAAATACCTTGGTATATGACGACGGGGAATTGGTCGATGAAATTGAATGCAAAAGAGGTTTCAGAAAAATAGAATTAACCCACTCCGAAGGTTTACTACTAAACGGGGAGCCCATTAAATTAATTGGCACAAATCGGCATCAGCATTTTGGTTTTATTGGGGACGCTATGCCCGATGCATTGCATTACAAAGATGTACTTCAGCTCAAGGAATTGGGAATGAACGTACTCAGAACAGCCCATTACCCGCAAGACAACGCTATTCTGGAAGCCTGTGATGAGCTTGGCATGTTGGTATATGAAGAAGCGCCGACTTGGATGTCTATCGGTAATGAAGCCTGGTTCGATAATTATGAGAAAGCTTCGAGAAGAATGGTTCGCAACCATCGAAATCACACTTCTGTCTTTATTTGGGGAGCGGGTATCAATCATCGTGGTTATGTACCTAGTGCCCATAACATCATAAAACAAGAAGACCCTTTTAGATTCACTGCGTCACAGAGCAGCCGTTGGACGGGTTGGCAAACATCTGGTTTAACTGACATCTATGGTCAAATGGTGTACGGACCCTATTATTGGAGTGGTGATGAGCCGGTTTTGGCCATGGAAGGTGGTAGGGGACCAAAGGCTGTCAATGATTATTTGAACAACCCTATGAAATTAGGATTGATTTCTTGGACCGCTCATGCCTATTATACCTTTCATCCTACCAAAACTCCCAAAAATAGGAGTCGTGGTGGCATGATGACCGTTTTCCGATTTCCAAGACCGGGACTCATGTGGTATAAAGCGGAATTGACCGATTATCCTTATATCCACATTGAGACCGATTGGAAAGAAGGCATTGATGAGGTTATCGTTTATAGTAATGCTGAAAAGGTACAACTACAAGTAAACGGAAAGACTATCTCAGAACAATACCCTTCAAAGAAAGATGAATATAAATACTTAAAACATGCTCCATATTTATTTACTATTGGTTCTTTTGAAAAAGGTAGATTAAAAGCTAACGCAATTACAGATGGGAGAGTGGTTGCCACAGCACAAGTATTGACGCCAGAGGAACCTTATGAGATAGTGCTGGAGTTGGACACATCAGGTAGGGAATTCGTTGCGGATGGTTCCGATATTTTGGTTGCCTATGCCAAGGTGGTCGATGAAAACGGAACCCTTATCAAAGATGTTGAAAAAAACATCTCATTTACGATTAAGGGCGATGCATCTATTGTAGGCGATGGAGAGAATATCGGTTCAAATCCCATGTTCACGGAGTACGGGGTTGCACCCGCTCTTATTAGAGCAGGAAATAATCCATCTAAAATTACCATAACGGCCAAGTCCAACGGTTTAAAATCTGGAACAGCGACAGTTTCCACTTCAAAAGCAAATTTCAATGTATCTGAGGCTAATACCCAACCTATCTTTGATTTTGAGCGTTTAAAAGTAGATCTGGGAGGTGAGGAACAATTGGTTCAGTTTGATTGGATTCCTTGGAACGGAAAGGACAAAGCGGAATCGACAAAAGAGTTTGTCCAGTTTGGAGGTTTTAAAGCTGTACTAAAAGCAACAGGTGATGCATCCAAAACGCGATGGTTAGGTGAGATCAATGTCATGGGAAAATATGGTTTTGCCCATGGGGAAGGTGTTCTTGGGAATACCAAAGAAGGGCTTACCCTTGAATTTTCAGGCTTAAAGAAAGGCAATTATAAGTTGGAAACCGTTCACCATGCACCAAGAACGAATACAGATAGTATGGACCCCAATCAAGAGAAAATGACTACCTATCAAATCTATCAAATACCCTATGCCAATAGTATCGACTTGAGTATAAATGATGCGAGGGGAATCTCAACAATTTCAGAAATAAGGGTAACCGAAGGTAAAGACATGCAAACCGAAGCCTTTGAGTCAACAGAAATATTGCTTGAATCTGATGGTGAAAATCCTATAACGATCCAATTCAAGGACAAAGAACAAAAAGCAGTATGGCTGAATAGCTTTGTTTTAAGTGAATGGTTTTAATAATCCAAACAGAAACACTTGTAAAAAGAAATAACGACATGCATAGGAATAAGATATTTTATTTATTGGTTTTTTGGGGTTTGTTCTTCTCATGCGAACAAAAAAAACAAGAGGTCGAAAAGAACATGCAGCCCAATATCATCTATATTTTGGCAGATGATCTTGGTTTTGGGGACCTAAGTATTACAGGACAGAAGAAATTCTCAACACCGAACATAGATAATTTGGCAAAAGAAGGTATGCTTTTTACGCAGCATTATTCAGGCGCCACAGTTTGTGCACCTTCCAGATCTGCCCTTTTAACAGGAATGCATACAGGCCATACACCCATAAGGGGGAACAAGGAAATTGATCCGGAAGGTCAATGGCCATTACCAGACGAAACTTTTACATTGGCAGAACTTCTAAAGGAAAAAGGATATGCTACAGGCGCTTTCGGAAAATGGGGGCTTGGGTATCCGGGTTCTGAAGGAGATCCATTACGTCAAGGTTTCGATACTTTTTATGGCTATAATTGCCAACGTCTTGGCCACAACTATTATCCGTACCATTTATGGGACAATGATAAAAAAATAATGTTGGAAAAAAATGAAGGGTTCAAAAAGGGACAATATGCTCCCAACCTAATTCATGACCAGGCCATTTCATTTTTGGAAAAAAATAAGAATACCCCTTTTTTTCTTTATTATCCGAGTGTAATCCCCCATGCCGAACTTATCGCACCTGAGGAATACATGCATAAATATCTTGGTAAATTCGAACCTGAAAAAGAGTTCAAAGGCAGGGATGACGGGGAAGAATATAGATTGGGTGATTACGAATCGCAAAAAAATTCCCATGCCGCATTTGTGGCAATGATCAATTTATTGGATGATCAAGTTGGTGAAATCATGGCCAAGGTTCGTGAATTAGGATTAGAGAAAAACACATTGGTCATTTTCACTTCCGATAATGGACCACATTTGGAAGGTGGAGCAGATCCCGATTACTTTGATAGCAATGGTATATATAGGGGATACAAACGAGATCTTTATGAAGGTGGTATTCGCGTACCAATGATTGCAAAATGGGTCGGTAAAATACAAAAAGGGAGTTCCTCTGGACATATATCGGCCTTTTGGGATATATTACCCACATTGGCGGAGTTGGTCAAAGGAGAAGTAGGTGGTAACATTGATGGCATTTCGCTTCTCCCCACTTTGCTCGGTGAAAGCACTCAGAAAAAGCATGATCATTTGTATTGGGAATTTCATGAAAAAGGAGGAAGGCAGGCGATTAGAAAAGGGGATTGGAAACTGGTCAGATACAATGTGAACAAAGGGGACCCATATGAACTTTATAACCTTGCAAATGACCCAGGTGAAAGCAAGGATCTAGCCGCGGAATTGACAGACAAGGTCATTGAACTTTCAAAAATTTTGGAGCAAAGTAGAACGCCCTCTGAGGTATTTCAATTTAAACAGGAGGCCTTTAACGCGGAATAATAGATCGAAAAATGAAAACATTCAATCCAATAGTATTATATCTCATAGCAATCCTTATGCTGGGTTGTCAGGATAAAGAAACCGCTAAGGCAGTACCTGAAGAAGCATACAAAGTTATCTATGAACCCAATTGGAACTCCCTACGAAAGCACAAAACCCCACAATGGCTATTAGATACCAAGTTTGGTATTTACACCCATGTTAGCTTACAGACCATTCGCAATCTTGAGGGCAATGGAGATAAATGGGATCATGAACTGATAAACGATTTTAAATTGGAAAAATTCGATGCCGGCGAATGGGCCGAATTATTTAAACGTGCAGGTGCCAAATTCGCCGGACCCGTGTCGTGGCACGGTAGCGGTATGTTACATTGGGATAGTGATATTACGAAATTCAATACTGTTGATATGGGTCCAGGAATTGATTTGATCGGGGAACTTAAAAGAGAAATCCAGGCCCGCGATATGAAACTAATTACCTCTTTTCATACCGGGTATTGGTATTCAAGAGCATTAGAGCAGGATAATCCAGGTATTCATGATCCCAATTTGGTGGAGCTTTATGGCGCTGCACATGACGATGGGGTAGAAGGTATCGTAGCATGGAAAAACCACTTGGAAAAACAATCAAGGTTCAGCGAAGCCCATATGCAGGGCTGGTTGGAAAAGATGAACGAGGCAATTACAAAATATCAACCCGATATTTCATGGGTCGATGTATCTTTTGGTGGTACGGTCCGTGCCTTTAATATTGGTCTATACCAAAACGGCAAATTAATATCTGACGACGATATCTACCTGAGTGGAATTGCCGAGCCCTATCAGCGTAAGTATATAGCTCACTTCTATAATACGGCTGAGAACCATGATAAAGAAGTTGAATTTGTATATAAGGAATATGATGTGCCCCCAGGAGTGGGTTTGCGTAATTTCGAGAACGGTCTTATAGATCAATTGACATATGATACATGGATGACCGATATTGATATGTGTGATCCGGTAAGCTGGTTCTATAAAGAAGGCATGGGCATAAAGGATGCCAACCTCATTGTTGATATATTGGTAGATGTCACGGCTAAAAACGGTATTCTTTTATTGAATGTTCCGCCAAAGGCAGATGGTACGTTCGCAGATTACATCAAAAAAGAATTGTATGAAGTAGGCGATTGGTTAACGATAAATGGTGAAGCTATTTATGGTACCATGCCATGGACGATTTATGGGGAGGGCCCTTCTAAACTTGAAAAAACAGGACACTATTCAGAAAAAGCCAAGAATGCCTCTTATACCGAAAAAGACTTTCGATTCACGCAAAAGGATAATGTCTTATACGTGACTTGTCTGGGAACTCCCAAAGGGGAAATCAGTATAAGGTCCTTGGGGAACAGAGGAAGATTATTCGAAGGGGATATTATTTCCATTGAACTTTTGGGAAGTAAGGATAAAATCACTTATATGCAAAATGAAAAAAACCTAATAATGCAAATACCGACAAATTTTGAAGGGAAATTTGCTACTGTTTTCAAAATTAAGAGAAGGTCTTAATCTATATTTTAAGGTAGTGATAATATACTACCTGCATCGGGTAATTTCTTAGCAGTTGAAATGAAATGAAATAAATAATTTTAATACAGGCTAATTATAATATGGCCACATAAATATCCCAAGAAAAATGAAAAATATAAATTCATCAAAAAAACTAACAATCGCATTTCTGATTTGTTTCATCTGTGCCGCTTATTCATTTGCACAAGTAAAAATCTATGAAGGAACAGAAGTTATTCCGACTTATAAACGAGGGCAAGACGAGACCAGCCCTATATTTTACACAGGCCGAGGGGTTCAAGGGGCACAGGGTAAGGTTTACCCCTATCCTTCACAAACAAAACTTGGGGATGTCTTGGTCGATGTGACCTATGATATGGTCTATTTGGAAAATGAATATATAATAATCAAAGTATTGCCAGCCTTTGGGGGAAGACTTTTTTCAGCAATAGACAAAACCAACGGACATGAGCTTTTTCATACCAATAGCGTAATTAAACCTGATTTAATAGGCACCTTGGGTGCTTGGGTTTCGGGTGGTATTGAATGGTGCTTTCCGCATCATCACAGAACCTCCACAATGATGAAAAGTGATTATAGATTGGTCAAAAACGACGACGGTAGTGCAACTGTATGGATTGGTGAGACCGAAAAAACGATGGACATGCGCGGTGTTATCGGAACAACGCTTCGCCCTGGACGTTCATATATCGAGGTTGATTATCGCATAAACAACACCAATACCCTTACCAAAACCTTTCTTTTCTGGGCTAATGTAGCGATAACTTCCAATGATGATTTTCGTACGTTTTGGCCACCTAGCCAAGAAATAGGGGTTTTTCACAATAATAATAGTTTTATTCAGTGGCCCATTTCAAATGCTACCGAAAGTTATGGCCGTACCAGTTATCCTGAAGGTGTAGATCTAACTTGGTGGAAGAATCACCCTAATCCAGTTTCATTTTTTATGTGGAATGCCAAGGAAGGGTTTATCGGGGGATATGATTACGGTGTAAAAGCTGGAACCGTACACGTCGGGGACCCCCATGAAAATAACGCTTCCAAGTTATGGCAATTCGGACCAGGGTTGCAGGGTCAAAATGCAAGACGCAAGTTAACCGATGATGGAAAAGCCTATGTTGAGCTAATGACCGGTACTTTCTCCAACAACCAACCGGATTACAGTTGGATTTTGCCGCATTCTGTCAAAGATGCAAAAAACTACTGGTATCCTTTGCGGGACATTGAGATAGCAATGAATTCCACTGTCGACGCATCGGTAACGCTTCAAATGCGAAATCCAAAAACGGTGTTTTACGGATTCAATACCACGGCTGTTTTTGAAAATGCCAAGGTATTATTGAAGTATGGTGATGAGGTATTAGTGGAAAATACCATAAACATCGACCCAGCAAATCCGTTTACCGCCACCTATAAAAATAGAAAACCACTTGATGAACATCAATTGTATATTGAACTCAGGGATGACCAGGGAAGGGAATTGGTTTCTTATAAACCTTATAAGCCGAAGAAACCAGAATTGCCGGAAGTGCAGAAACGGGTTAAGAGACCAGAGGAATTAACAAGCGTTGAAGACCTGTACTTAACTGGTCGCTTTGTGGAACAGTTTAATCGTCCTGGCATTGACCCTGATGATTATTATTTGGCGGCACTTGAAAAATCGCCCAACGATTATCGTACGAATATCGCCTTAGGCGCCCGCCGACTAAACCAAATGGAATATGAAGAAGCTCTAAAATTCCTTAATGCAGCAGCTGATAAGTTGAAAGTTGAATACTATCAACCCAAAGAAGGTGAACTTTTTTATTATAGAGGAATGGCGCATAAAGCACTTGGTAATTCTGAAGAAGCTTATGAAGATTTGGCGCGATCAACCTGGTACTACCAATGGTTTTCTGCGGGTAACTATCAATTGGCCTTAGTGGAAAGTAAAAAAGGGGATTTTGAAAAGGCCTTGGAATATATCAGCGAAGCCTATTCCACTAATACCAGGGATGGGCGAATCACAGTATTGTATTCCTCATTACTTAGAAAATTTGGCAAAAAGGATAAAGCGAATGCTCTATTGGAAAAACAAATTAGCTACGATCCTTTAAATTTTGTCGCACTCTATGAAAAAGGGCTTCTTGAAGGAAAATCGTCGATGTCAGAATGGCACAAGAACATGCAGGATATTGAAAACAATTACCTTGAAATAGCCACACATTATATGAATGCCGGTCTTTTGGAAGATGGAGTTTCGCTCTTATCTACCTTAGACAATCCAAAAAATCCTTTGGTACATTATTACCTTTCATGGTTTAATAGTAAGATGGGGAATGACGAAAAGGCAAAAGAATATCTTTCAAGTGCCGAGAACTGTTCCTTGGATTATAGTTTTCCATATAGAGTGGAGACCGAAACTGTATTGAAGAATGCAATCCAAATCGATGCTGAAAATGCAATGGCCTATTATTTATTGGGTAATCTACACTATGATAACAGACCTGATGATGCCATGAAATCCTGGGAAAAAGCTGGGGCAATTAATACAAGCATCCCTTTGGTTTGGCGAAATTTGGCATTTGGGGATTTTTACCATAATAAAGATCCGAAGAAAGCCATTGAACACATGACAAAGGCCATTGCATTAGACGGTAACAATCCCTTATGGTTCGCCGAGCTTTCAAAATACTATGACGAGTCTGATGAAGATTTCAGCCAGAATCTTGAAATCTTGAGAAACAATATCGATATCGTTAAGAAAGATGTGACCGCACCTAAGTCATTGGTACAACTCATGAACCTTAATGGGGAATATGATGAGGCCATTGAATTCTTGGATCAGCACCATTTCAGAACTTGGGAGGGTGGCCGTGAAACCTATTGGCATTATGTTGATGCCCATACCTTAAAGGCAAGGGATCTCATGAAAAGCAAAGATTACGAAAAGTCTATTTCACACTTGGAAAGAGCTTTGGAATATCCTGAAAATCTGGAAGTAGGTAAACCTACACACGATGAAAAAAATGCTCTGATTTACTATAATATGGGTGAAGCTTATGAACTAATGGGTAATGCTAAAAAAGCCAAAGAGAGTTTTCAAAAAAGTGCAGCTGCCCAAAATGGAAGAGGTATGTATGACTTACTGTATTATCAGGCCAGGGCCAATGAGAAGTTAGGTAAGGTCGATATGGCAAAAAAAATGTTCAAGGACCTAATTGAAAGGGCACAGCAGTATCGAAACCGAGGAGATGACAATACCCTTGTCGCAGTGGAAGAAGCTTCGGCCACCAATAAAAAAGCGATTTCTAATTCTTATTATCTTGAAGCCTTGGGCAATATGGGCTTGGGAAATGATGAGGTAGCGAACGAATTATTGAAAGAATCGGTCAAGACTTATAAGAATAATCTTTGGGCGAAAGTAATGACGAATATTTAGTTTTGGTTTTATGATGAAAAGCATTCGAGGGATTTCATTGCTCTGTCTGATAATCCTATCGGGAAACAACGTTTTTACCCAATCTGGAGAGAAACTTTCCCTTGGTGAGCAACCAGTGTTCAAGGTGTCCAGAACCTTCGAGCCGATTTTAATCGATGGAAGGATGGATGAGAGTATCTGGGAAAAGACCGAGGGTAGGAAATTCAACTATTTCTATAGAGTGGATCAACCAGATGATGATCAGCAAACTATTTTTCGGATGCTTTGGGACGAAAACAACCTGTATGTGTTTTTTGATCTCAAGGACAAATACCTTACGGTTCGTGAAACGAATCGTGATGGGGAACCTTATTTGGACGATTGCGCGGAAATCTTCTTTATTGCTGCACCTGACAGTTTGGACTCCCATTTTGGATATGAATTGAATCTTAATAAGGCTTCAAATGACTTCATTTATTTTAATGATTATTACAACGGAAATGATGTCGTATTCAAATCATTCAATCCCGACTTCGAAGTTGAGGTTACATATGATGGAACAATTAACGATAACGCTGATATTGATGTAGGGTGGACCATGGAAATGGCCATCCCCATTTCAAATTTTGGGGAACTCGGTCAAGTTGTACCGATAAAAACAGGAAATCAGTGGGCCTTTTTGGCCATTCGGCAAGATCGCAACGATGCCGAAGGTAACCGACGATCTACCTCAACGATATTTCCTATTTATGATATTTCAAAGAATGTACATCAAGCTAATAGGTTCGGATTAATGGAATTTGTTGAGTAAAACCGAGAAAATTTGCCAGCTCTATTAAATGAATTATGTGAATATCCAAAATGCGGCTGCTATTGATTAATTAGCTTATTTGAACAATGCATATGCCCGCCCTTTATTAGGTATGAAAGTTTTACCAATCGGTAACAGAACCATCGGATTCCAGATAGCTCTCAGGGTTTCTCCACTCGTGACCCAGTTTTTCGGCAATGGCATCTTCATCAAGTTCTATTCCAAGACCAGGACCTTTTGGTAAATCAACATGACCATTTTTTACAACAAAAGGTTTTTTCAAATACCCCTCGCCTAGGGTTACCTGCTCCTGGCATAAAAAATTGGGAATACTGGCGGCCAACTGCAAACCACTAGCCAGAGATATTGGCCCAAGAGGATTGTGTGGTGCTATTGCGGCATAATAAGCCTCGGCCATTCCAGCTATAATCCTTGATTCAAATATTCCACCTGCATGGCACAGGTCTGGCTGTAGGATACTGGCCGCTCCCTTTTCCAGTATTTCCCTAAAACCCCATTTGGTAAATATACGCTCCCCTGTTGCTATGGGAAGGTGTGTTTCCTTGGCCAGGCCGGCCATGATATCCACATTTTGGCAATTAACTGGTTCTTCTATGAAGAAAGGTTGATAAGGCTCCAGCGCTTTAATTAACAAACCTGCGTTTTGAGGGCTTATTGCTCCGTGAAAATCTATGCCGACGTCGGCATCCTTTCCGGCAGCTTCCTTCAATTCAGCAAAAGCCTGGGTGGCATCTTCAATAAATTTTTGGGGAGCTACAACGCCGGATTGGCGCGCATTTTTCACCCCTGTTTTAAATGCCGTAAATCCTTTGGCCTTGGCTTTTTTGATGGCTTCAGGGGTACGGGCATGGGCATATACCCTAATTCGATTCCTGGTAGGTCCGCCAAGTAATTCATAAACCGGAACACCAAGGGCTTTCCCTTTAATATCCCAAAGTGCCTGATCAAGGCCACTCAAAGCACTGGTAAGGATTGGCCCACCTCTGTAAAAAGAATGTCTATATAACGCCTGCCAATGATGTATTATCTTTCTGGCATCTTTTCCTAACAGGTAGGGCTCCATTTCCTTAATGGCCGTTGCGCAGGTGTCTGCCCTACCCTCGGTAATTGGTTCTCCCAATCCCGTTATTCCCTGATCTGTATGGACCTTAAGAAAAAGGAATCTCGGTTTCACCTTAAAGGTTTCGAGTTTGGTGATCCTGATGGCCTCCTTCTCTCCATCCAAAGACGGATTGGGATTTGGTGAACCGTTTCCCCTTACGCTGTAAAGTCCTGTAGTACCTACCGCAATGGAAGCGAAGGCATGCTTAAAAAATCGTCTTCTGGAGTTCGAGTTATTCTCATCAACTTGTATCATAATGGTGGAGATATTGTTTACTATTATTAGTGTCTCTTATCTTTAAAAGATATGAAAAAATACCGCCGCATCTAACTCTACTAATTGGCAGCCATTTAACTGATCACCTAAAGTGATGGGGTAACTAATTGCATCGCTTTCCCATGCCCCGAATTTACCGCTCTTTCTAAATGTAGCGCTGTCCTACTGTTTCTTATATTGGAATTCTTTTTCAAAACCTACTTTCTTATACGCTTCGGTTTGCGGAAGTACAAATTGATATTCATGAATCTCATCAATTTCCACAGATAGATTTTTTGCCTCAAATTCCATTACATGCCCAGCGAATTGTTCGTCATCTGAAACAAAATGTAAATGGTAGCCCGAGGCATTTATATCCCCTATAAATCCCGGACAATAGAAGCCGACCATAGTGCCAGAGAAGTTCTCCCTTTCAAAAATAGGCCGGTTGGGAATCAAAACATCCAAGCCCTCATCGAACGGTTTTTCCTGTTTATGCAATCCACCACATTTCATTTTTGAAAACTCCCCATGAATTTTAAAGGCGTAAAACATGTTCCTTGTAGGTAATTTATCATTGATTAACTTTCGCAAGCCTTCATAATTTTTAACTTCGCCTATATCGAATGCATTGTCGGCATCAAAGAAGGTAGCGTTGGCATAAGCAATTTTGGTAGAATCTGAAGGTTTGAGAACTTCCCCATTTTCCTTTGCCTGGTACAATTGCCCGTTCAACATAATCAATTCCCCATCCAGAAGATTGTAAGATCCCAGGGCGATATCACCTTTTGTTTTAAGTTCTCCTGCTGTAATATCACCTTCGAATATTTTATTGACAAAGGCATGCCAAATTGAATAATGGTAAAACAGATCCGATTTTTTAACATCGGTGATTTCCTCAACGTTTTTGGACGTTGAGGGCGTAACTTTTTCCGTGCTTACTTCCTTACAATTAGCAAAGAGCAACAAAAAACCACTGGATAGAATTAAAGGAATTATGTGCCGCTTGATGAACGTACGTTTGGTATTTACATTGGTATTCATTGTAATTAGATTTTATGTGTTCTTAGTTATGCTCTAAAGTTTTTCCACTGCCAATTCAACATCTTTTAATACCTGTGGCCTAAAATAACGCCATGAAAACTTAGTTGTCTTTATATGCAACAACGATACTTCTTGATATTGTTCATCCGCTATTTCAATAATCTTATCCCAATGCGTAACCGCTTTGTTTAGATGTTCGACCGAACTGGTCTGCAAATCCTTACTTTTCGTTTTTACAGCTTCATCAAGAGATATTCCCCCCCGCAGTTTTTCGGCAAAATAAAGACTCAGACGCGCCCAAATTTTTATGTCGTTCAGTTCAATGCGGAAATTCACCGGGTCAACTGTCTTAGACGATGTCATTTCTTCACAAAGTTGCAAGGCATTAGTTCCAATTTGCTCCATTTCGTCGGCCAACTCCACAGGAGTAATTCGCTCATCAGGGATGGGTAAATTACTCAGTTTTAAATTGGTGTACTCATCGATATTGAGATAACGGGCATCAAGTGTTGGATGATTGATCATCTCCTCAATATTGATGAAGGCCTTTGTGGATTCCTTGTAATTTCTGTACAATTGTCCTCCATTAAGAAAACCTTCGCAATAGAGTGTAAAGTCCCAAGTGCCTTTATAAAAAGAGGCCAATGCCAATGGCATGCGACTTCCTAGTTTTAAGGCCTCGAACATTTTAATACCAACTTCCTTACCGTATTTATTATTGATTTGCTGAATGAAAAAGGCATCTGGAAGTTCAGGGTTATACAGAAGTCGCCCCCACATTTGATAGAATTCCCATTGTTTCTCAAAAGCATACTTCCAATTGTAGTCAAGCCCGGCCTTCATACGATATTCCTTGGCAGGAATATAGGTCTCCGAACCTATAAAATAACCCGCTACGAAATCCATTCCGTTTACGTTGATATGCTCACGAATAAAATCGGGCTCGCCCCAATTGAGCATGATAAAATCCTCATTGCGCATCATCCATCCCATTTCGTAGTTCTTAGGCTTGGGATTCCAGTATTGGTCACTGATGCTACCGCCATGCGTTATAGATAAATTCGGCGTAGAATGTGCATGTGACCAATTGAATTTGAATTCCATGATTATGGGATCAGGAAAATCGGTATAGGATTCAATGTACTCACGCGCAACTTCGGGATCAATTGAAAATGGTGCCCGATGTATAAACTTCACCCTACGGTTCGCATTACGCATTCCTTCAATAAACGTATTCTTGACCCACTCCATGGCATCTTCAATCGGCATTTTCATGCGTTCACCCATGCTGACCCCAAGACCCGTAAGGTTGGGATATTCATCAATGACCTGCGTTATACTTTCTCGCATATAATCGACAATGAGTTGCGAGGTATCAGCGGGGGTAAAACCATAATGCCATTCCAAATCGTCCCCGTAATTCGCCACATTGTGGGCTTCAGTCATTTGCGGGGAAGTAATAATGTTCCAATTCAAAATATAGGTTTCTATCCCCCTGTCCTTGGCCATACGAAAGAGGGTCTTATAAAATAGCCGCCAATCCTCAAATTCTTTTCCTGTAAATTGGGTGGCCTCGGGAAAAGCCTTTGGCTGGATCATAAAGGTAAACGGATGCAGGTTCCAAAGTGTAAGGGCATTAAATCGGTTATCGGTCATCATATCCAGAAAATCGGCCCAAAACACAGTATCCTTAACCGTTTCCATGTGCAATTGTAAAGATTCGCCCTGACGATAAGAAGACCATGGCAAATTGAACTTAATGGCACGAAAACGAAATCTTGGATTCTCGGTCTTCTCTACTATCCGCTTCCAGTCAAGCTTTATCTCCAACTGATCTCTTATGTCTAGAATGCCATACATAATACCCTTTTCATCCCCCCCAATTATAAATAGGGTCTTCTTCTTCCATAGAATCTGATATGCTTCTGAATCTAGCTTCGCAGTTTTGATTCTATATTTTTTTAAAAGAGAAACTTCTTCTTCGGCATTTATAAAAACCATTTCAATTGCAGTGTTCAATGTATGGGAATTGCTGAATTCGTCGTTACCAAGAGACAGCACAACATTTAATTTGGCAATTGCATGGTCCCGCATCGTACTCTGCTTTTCTGACCTTATTTGCACTTTGGTCATAGAAGCATAGCTAAAACTGCTTAATATAACAAGTACCAGCAATATGTATATGTTTCTTATCATCATCTTAATACCACATCAGTTAATGTCTTCAAACCCTTTGGCCAGTTCTATGTCTTGCTTTACATCGTTCAAAATAGCTTGCCAATCTATCATTTTGGTTCTTGCCAGCATTTGGGGCTTGTAATGGCGTTCCGAAATCTTCCCATATTTTGCCCAATGGGCAACTGCCTCCTCGAGAAATCCAACTGCATTTTCTTTATGTTCAGTTTTTCCATTCTTGGCATAAAAGGACAGCTCGGTGGCGGCTTTGATCTTTGTCGCATAATACTTGCCTAAGTGCGCCATTGCCAATATATCATCAAAAAGAATTGTGGTTTCCTTAGTCTCGGTTATACCGGCAGAATTAAGTTTTTTCACCCCAGAAATAGACTTTGATGCCAATTGTTCGAGCTTGTCGGCTACTTGTAAAGGTGATATTGTATTATCACTTGCATTTGAGCCCATAGTTTCTACATAGGTTTTAGGATTTATGATGTTACTGCGCTCCATAGTAGGATTGTCCATGAAATCGAGAACGGTTTGGAATCCTTTCCGTTCATTATAGCAAGCTTCTATTGACCACATAAAATCCCAATCCTTCCAATAAAAACGGTTTACCTGGGGAACAATTTTGGATGCGGATTGCCAGGTATCAAGCAATAGCGTGGCATCTGTCGAAGGGAAGCGGACCTGTAATTTTTTGATAAAAAATTCTTTGTTTAGGGTATTGTCGTAACCCAACCTTCCCCATAACATAAAGTTGTACCAATGTTTTTCAATTTCCAATTGGCCGGCGACTTCCTTGTCCTTAGCAACGAATTCACGACCCCAAACATAACCATCAGAGCCCATATGATAGGCTGCAGTATGCTCTTTTGGGAATTTATTCAAAAATTCCCTGACATATTCGCTATCGCCCCATCTGTAAACAAAAATATCGTCATTGCGAAGATTCCACCAAGATTTGAGTCCGTAGGACTTCATTGCCTCAATATGATTATCGGCAAAAGGGATATCAGGTGAGGAGTACAGTCGTGCCTTAGCATATTTAAAACTCACATCAAAAGGGTCCGGATAGTCTTTCCAATACTTCATTATCAATTCCATATTAGAGTTCCATACCCGATGAATGAAATGTACTTTTCGTTCGGGTTGCTCTTTTTTGGCATCAATGACACCCTGACCATAGGTTTCCCAAAGCCATTTTTCACGATTATAGTCACCAAATGGTTTTGACATATGCTCTCCGGCGGTCACGCCAATACCCTTTACATCAGGATAGGTTAAAAGAAAAGTCTTTACGGCATCACGATAATACGCCTTTGTTTCCAAGTCATCGGCTTGGTGGGAAATACCATGTTTTCCAGGTGGTTCATCCCAAGGATCTATATCATAGGTGCGATAGAATGGAGGTACAGGTTTTGCAACACTATTCGGGCAGATATTCCAAGTAATGAAATAAATGTCTATACCCCTTTTTTTGGCATGTCGCATTACTTTCTTCCAAAAAGTGATTTTTTCATCTATGGTTATTCTCTTGACGATCTTTAAATTTTTCATCACATTGATCGATACCATTTGTGGCTCGGCCCATTCGTTTTCCTTACCAATAGGTTTTAGCGTAGTAACCTTTACATCATCTAAAGCCACATCGGGAAAGTTTTCCTGCTTTATCATTGATGGAAACGGATGAGGATTCCAAATGGTAAGCGTATTGTATCGATACATGGCGATATTGTCCAGAAATTCCTGCCAGAAATCCCAGCTCCACATCTCGGCTATGTTGCTTTGGGCGGCATCGCCAGTATCGTCATAGCCCGGAGTACGAGCATCTAAGGGTATATTGAACTTAATACCGCGCTTTGCTAAAAACGGTTTACCTGAGGTGTTTACGACTTTTCGATTTAGTTGCAATTGTTCGGCCACTTCGAGGCCTCCGTAGAGCTGGCCTTTGCCATCTCCTCCATTAATAGATACTTTATTTCCTTGTACCTTAATTTCATAGGCTTCCGATACGAGCTTGTTGGTATCGATATTAAAGGTAACCTCGAGTTCTTCCAAATCACTATTTAGTTCAATAGCCCTGGCGATTTTTTGTTGGGCAAAATCAAGATCAATATGGGTTTGTGCAATCAAGTCGGTCATATTAGACCATATTCCCATAAAAGCCAAAATGATAACTCTAAACCATATGCTTTTTTTCATTTTATCTTATTTTGTTTCATTTCTTTGCGATTTCAATGTCCTTTTCAGCGCTTATTATGTGCTTTCGCCATGAAAACTCTTGATCAAATTGATAGGGCATTTGAGCTACATTATAGGTTTCCATTGCCGCCGTAAAGTCTTTCCAATGCAGAAGTGCCTTCTCCAGATGCTTAATTGCTTCTATCTGGTGAGCCTTATCCATTGTAGTTCTATACCTTTGAAGTGCTATTCCTCCTTTAACCTTGTCCGCGACATACATACCAAAATGTCCCCATGCATCAATATCATTCAATTCTATCACAAATTCTTGTTTGTTAGGATGGCCATCCCTAAACTCTTTAGCGATTTCTCGCGCCTTTTTACTTTCATATTCCATTTTGTTGGCCATTTCCAAAGGTGTAATTTGACCCTCCTCAAAATCACCCTTAACAAAATCAGCAATATTCACATAGGACGAATCCAACACTGGATGTGTTATCATTTCATCAACATCGATAAATTTACCGCCAACGGTGGTCATACCTTCGGTGTAAAGTGTAGCATCCCACTCCCCTCGATAAAAACTGGCAAACCGATTAGCATTTTGAGAGGCCATTTTCCAAGCAGAGAATAGTTCTCCCGCATCTTCCAATTCAAATTTTCGTTCCAATGCATCCGTAAAATAAATGTCAGGAGTTTTACTATTAAACAGTAAATTGCCCCAAACCTTATAGAATAGCCATTGCCTTTCGAAAGCATAATCCCAAGTTTGGTATTCTTTTCTGGTGATGTAATCTTTTGCCGGAATATATGTTTCCGAACCGATAATGCACCCACCAATATATTCTTGGCTATTGTGGTCAATGAACTCCCTAATAAAATCTGGCTGCGCCCAACGCAAGGCGAAAAAATCCTCATTGCGCATCGTCCAAATACCTTTATAATTTTTTGGAACCGGATTCCAATAGGTATCTGTGAGAATACCACCGTGCACAATGGAAACCTTGGGAGATGAATGTGCATGCGACCAATTGAATTTAAATCCGAGCCAAACATCATCATCCAGTCCGATATTCTCAATGGCTTCCCGGGTCAATATTTCTGTAGACTTGCTTGTTGTGCCTTCACTACTCTTGCCTGCAGATAATGGGGCCCTATAAAACAAGCGTACTTTTCTATCGGCTTCCTTTATGCCCTGGATTAGAGTACGATCAATCCAATCACGACGCTCTTCTGAGGTCATACCACCCATGCGTTCGCCTAGTGTAATACCTATTCCTGTCAAATCTTCGTATTCGTTGATGGTCTTTGTGACCATTTCCCTGGTATACTGTTCGACAAGTACATTGGTTTCACCATCTCCCCAGAAACCACTGTCTTTTGAATATTCAGCTATATGGTAATCTTTGCTGAATTCTTCTGATACGAATATGTTCCAGTTGAAAATGTAAGGGTCTATGCCCCTGGCTTTGGCCATTTTGAACAATGTTTTCCAAAACGATTGCCATTCGACCATCTCTTCTATTGAAAATGGGGATGCCTTTGGGAATTCTTCTGACTGCACCATAAACATGTATGGATGCAAATTCCATAGCGTGAGCGTATTGAATTTGTTCTCGACCATCATATTTAGAAAGGATTCCCAAAATTTTAAATCGCGACAGGTTTCGTAATGCAGTGAAAGGTTTTCCCCGCTTCGATAAGAGAACCAGGGTAGATTAAATTTGATTGCCCTAAAAGGGTATTGGGCTTTAATTTGTTTAGATTCTATATCATTCCATGATTTACCTTTTTCAAGTTGCTCGCTAATATCCAATAAACCATAAAGAATGCCTCTCGTACTTTCTGATGAGAGCTGAAG
>CAZHJO010000016.1:0-20146 GCA_964532755.1 uncultured Maribacter sp.
AAGATACAAACAATATCTTTTTACCATTCATAAAAGCAATATTTTATTTATCCTGTAAAGGTAGCTGCAAAATTACAAAAATTATGCAGATTTGCAGTATTTATAGTAAGTTTGCTCGCCTTTATATGAAACATATGTTGTTGATCAAAACCAGGGAACAATTAAAAGAGCGTCTTGTTACTCTGAAAAAAAACAATAGTCTTGGACTGGTTCCTACCATGGGGGCTTTGCATATAGGTCATGCCGCTCTGGTCAATAGGGCTATTGAAGAAAATAATGCTGTGGTTGTCAGTATCTTTATCAACCCTACACAATTCGACAATTCTGATGATTTGGATAAATATCCTCAGACTTTAAAGGCCGATTTGGAGATCATTGAGAAGATCTCAAAAGATATTATCGTATTTGCACCAAGTACTGAAGAAATGTATACTGAAGAAGTAAAATCCACTAACTATGATTTTGGCGGTTTGGAACAAGTGATGGAAGGGACTTATAGAGCAGGTCATTTTAACGGAGTGGGCACTATTGTAGAATCTCTCCTAAACCTTGTTAAACCTGACAAAGCCTATTTTGGTGAAAAGGATTTTCAGCAACTTCAGATTATCAAAAAACTTACTGAAATCAAAAATATACCTGTTGAAATAATTGGATGCCCTATAGTGAGAGAGGCCAACGGATTGGCGTTTAGTTCTAGAAATGAAAGACTATCAAAAAATATTCGGGATGAAGCATCGTTCATCTATAAAACCTTAAAGTCTGCCAAAAAATTATTTGGCACGGAAAGTGCTATGATTGTTAAGGATTGGGTAACAAACCAATTTAAGCAACATCAAGATTTGAAGCTTGAATATATAGAGATTACCCAAGCCAATACGCTAAAATCCGTAGTAAAAAAACAAAAAAATAAAAAATATAGGGCCTTTATTGCCGTTTATGCAGAAGGTGTGCGACTAATAGACAATATCGCCCTTAATTAATTAACTTTGTCCCATGCAAATAGAAGTTGTAAAATCTAAAATTCACCGTGTAAAAGTAACCGGTGCGGACCTCAATTATATCGGAAGTATTACCATCGATGAGGATTTGATGGATGCAGCAAACATAATACAAGGAGAAAAGGTACAGATTGTGAACAACAACAATGGTGAGCGATTGGAAACGTACGTTATTCCTGGTCCGAGAGGTAGTGGGGAACTTACTTTAAACGGTGCCGCGGCCCGAAAAGTAGCGGTAGGCGATGTCTTGATTTTGATCACATACGCCCGAATGGATATCGAAGAAGCTAGAAAATTTAATCCGGCATTGGTGTTCCCCAATGAGGAGACCAATTTATTAAACTGATTTTTTGACCACAACCTTAAAAAAGACCTTAAAAACCATACTCCCAATTGCCTTGGGAGTTTTTTTGGTTTGGTACTGGTATAATTCCACCTCTGAAGAAGATAGGGAACAGATTATCTATTATATAAAAGAAGCCGATCTCTTCTGGGTGGGTATATCAATACTTTTTGGGGTGTTAGCTTATATTTCAAGAGCTATAAGGTGGAATTACCTACTGCAGCCCTTAGGATACAGATCTCGATTGTCTAATAATCTATTAATCATCCTGATGGCCTACTTTGCCAATTTAGGTATACCTCGAATGGGTGAAATCTTAAGGCCTACAGCTCTGGCAACCTATGAAAATGTACCTTTTGAAAAAGGATTGGGAACCATTGTTATTGAGAGAGTAGTCGATGTCATTATGTTAATATCCATTATTTTGGTAACCTTGCTATTACAAACTGACATTATCCTTTCATTTCTTCAGGAAAAAGGTTTTCCCTTGGCCAGCATCATCTCTCTTCTAAGTCTGGGCATTGTAGGTTTTGTAATCTTCATGGTCTTTATCAAAAAGTCGAATCACAAACTTGCCTTGAAAGTGAAACACTTTTTAAAAGGATTGTTAGATGGTGTTTTAAGTATTTTTAGAATGAAGAACAAATGGGGCTTCATTCTACACACCTTGTTTATTTGGGGCTGTTATATTGGTATGTTATGGGTTATAAAATTTACGGTGCCAGAAACCATTGGTCTTACAATGAGTCAATTGTTGGTTGCTTTTGTTGCTGGGGCGCTGGCCATGATGTTCACTAATGGTGGTATAGGACTTTATCCTATAGCAGTTAGCAAAGCCTTGGCCATATTCGGTATTAATTCAATTTCTGGGGATGCTTTCGGATGGATCATGTGGATATCCCAGACCATTGTACTAGTGGTTTTCGGGGCAATATCTTTTCTACTATTACCGTTATTGAACAGAAACCGGTAGCGCTTTTTGTTACTTTAATCCTGTTTTATGCAACGTTTTCTTTTCTTTTTGGCATTTCTTTTTTGCTTTGGAGCCAAGGCCCAGGTCACCAAGGAGATATTCGAATCCTTTAAACTTCAAGAAAGAAGGGATGTAAGTTATTATTTCCCGGAAGAATATGATGAAGAAAAAAAACATCCGCTAATTGTTGTGCTCGATGCTGATTATTTGTTTGAACAAGTGGTAGCTACGGCTAAATTTTACAGCAGATTCCATGGAATGCCAGAGTCTATAATCGTGGGGATACACCAGAGTGAGGACAGTATTCGGTTTGATGATTGCGCATTTGACAGGGTAACCGGACTACCTTCTGAAAAAGGAGAGAAGTTTTTTGAATTTCTCGGAATGGAAATTATTCCTTACCTAGATCTGAACTACAATACTGCTCCCTTTAAAATGGTAGTTGGTTATGATATTTCGGCCAATTTTGAAAACTATTGGCTGTTCAAGGACAATTCGCTTTTCGATGCATATATCAATATTTCACCCACCCTGGCACCTGACATGGAGTCCCATGTGCCTTCAAGATTGCAGGCCATGAAACAGCAAATATTCTATCAATTGATCGTTGAGGGAGAAAAAAGTAACCATACGCCAAGAATCATGGCCATGAACAATGCCATTAAAGCGATTGATAAAGAATCCCTACATTACTATTTTGATGAATATCCAAGTGCTGATCATATTTCAATAGCTACCTATGGCATTGGTAAGGCATTCGATAATATTTTTGGAATGTTCAAACCCATAAGCCCAAAAGAATACAAAACTCAGCTATTGACCTCTGAAGAACCGGTTTTCAATTATCTGGAAAACAAATACAAGACCATTGAAGATCTCTTCGGAATCAAGAAAACCGTTGATCTTAATGATGTAATGGCTATCTATGCCGGTACTCGTAAAAAAGAGGATTTTGAATCCCTGAAGCCCTTGTCTGACTTATGCAAGATCGAGTTTTCAGGAACCATGTTAGGTTTTTACTTTGAGGGTGAATATTACGAGCAATTAGGAGAGCCCAAAAAAGCACTTCGTACTTTCGAAAAAGCTTTTGGAATGGATGAAATTGATTTCCTCACTAAAGAAATGGCCCTCGAAAAAATTGATGCCTTAAAGGCCGATTTCGGTTTTTGAATTTTCCATCAGAAAAACGATAATCAATATCCTTTTTTAAAAGTTTGCTTTATCTTTAGCCAGAACCAACAAAGAGGTAATGGCCAAAACCAAAACTGCTTTTTTCTGTCAAAACTGTGGCACTCAATACGCAAAATGGGTAGGGCAATGTTCTGCTTGTAAGGAATGGAATACCGTTGTTGAAGAGATAATTCAGAAAGAAGGGAAAAAAGGTTGGAAGACCTCTCCAAGTTCAACAAAAAAAATAGTAAAACCATTAAGGATCAATGAAATAAGTACTGACCATGAAGTGCGCTTAAATACGCATGACCTCGAATTCAATCGTGTATTGGGTGGTGGTCTCGTTCCTGGTTCTTTGGTTTTATTGGGTGGGGAGCCAGGTGTTGGCAAGAGTACACTATTACTTCAAATTGCCTTAAGATTACCTTATAAAACGCTCTATGTTTCTGGTGAGGAAAGTCAGAAGCAAATTAAAATGCGGGCAGACCGTATTTTACCAAATAGTGATAACTGTTATATCCTTACGGAAACAAAAACCCAAAACATTTTTCAGCAGATTGAAGCTATGGAACCTGATATCGTGGTTATAGATTCTATACAGACTTTACATTCTGATTATATTGAGTCTGCTGCGGGTAGCATTTCCCAAATTAGGGAATGTGCCGCAGAGCTTATAAAATTTGCCAAGGAAACCAATACTCCCGTTGTTTTAATAGGCCATATAACCAAAGACGGGGCTATTGCCGGACCTAAAATATTAGAGCATATGGTAGACACAGTCCTGCAGTTTGAAGGGGACCGTAATTATGTATATCGCATTCTACGTGCCCTCAAGAACAGATTTGGTTCTACCGCGGAACTCGGCATTTACGAAATGCAGGGCACGGGGCTGCGTCAAGTCAACAATCCATCTGAAATATTAATATCAAAAAATGATGAAGGGCTCAGTGGCACGGCAATTGCTTCGACCGTTGAAGGTATGCGCCCATTGATGATCGAGATTCAAGCTTTGGTGAGTACTGCAGTCTATGGTACACCACAGCGCTCTACAACGGGTTATAACGGGAAAAGGTTGAACATGTTACTAGCAGTGCTAGAGAAACGAGCGGGATTCAAATTGGGCGCAAAAGATGTTTTTCTGAATATTACCGGAGGCATTTCGGTTGATGACCCGGCCATTGATCTTGCCGTTATCGCAGCCATACTTTCGAGCAATGCGGATATTCCAATTGAGAAAGGGGTTTGTTTTGCTGCGGAAATTGGTTTGGCAGGTGAAATTCGTCCTGTTCAACGCGTGGAACAACGTATTCTCGAAGCTGAAAAATTGGGTTTTAACACCATTTATATTTCCAAGAACAATAAAATAAGTCTAAAAAACCCAAAGATCAGAATTGAGCTTGTCGCCAAGATAGAGGATGTAATAAGTGGTTTGTTCGGTTAGCGCTTATCTCTCATAATTCGGGCTAGGACCAAAATGATCAGTACCACTACGACTATCAAAGCAAGCTGGCCGAAACCTATTCTCAGAAAATACATATGTTACTATTTAAGGTGAGGGATTTGGGATTTCGTTATGTATGGCATTGATACCTTTTACTACGGTATCGCTTAATTCAATGTCAATACTCCCAATATTTTCCTTGAGTTGATCCATAGTGGTGGCGCCGATGATAGTACTGGTGATAAAAGGTCTGGTATTTACAAAGGCCAAAGCCATTTGTGCTAAAGAGAGGCCATGCTCTTGGGCTAGATCAAAATACTTTTGAGTAGCTTTCGCAGCATTCTCCCCTTTGTACCTATTGTAATTTGGAAAAAGTGCTAGCCTTGATTTACCGGGAAGTTTACCTCCCAAATACTTTCCGCTTAATACTCCAAAACCCAGAGGTGAATACGCGATCATACCAATGTGTTCCCTAATCGCGATTTCACTCAATCCCGTTTCAAATAATCGGTTCAAAAGACTGTACGGGTTCTGTATGGTAATCATCCTCGGTAAACTGGCGTGAACCTTGCCTTCCTCAAGATAGCGCATGGTTCCCCACGGGGTTTCGTTCGATATTCCAACCTGTCTGATTTTCCCTTCTTGGATCAAATCCCTCAAAGTCTCCAATATTTGATGAAAATTGTCTTCCCAATGGTCGGTAATATCATGCTGATATCCTCTTTGCCCGAAATAATTCGTAGTGCGTTCGGGCCAATGCAATTGATACAGGTCTATATAGTCGGTCTGTAGTCTTTTTAAACTACCTTCTACCGCCTCGATTATCGATTCCCGCAAGAAACCCGTGGTGCGAATGAAATTTGCAAATTCGGCTTTTCCAGCAATTTTTGAAGCTAGAACCACTTGATTGCGGTTTTTGTTTTTTTTGAACCATTTCCCTATAATTTTCTCAGTATGGGCATAGCGGTCAGGATGTGCCGGAATGGGATATAATTCGGCGGTATCAAAGAAATTTATGCCTTGATCAACGGCATAATCCATCTGTACATGACCCTCGGCTTCGGTATTCTGATTGCCCCATGTCATAGTTCCTAAACAAATCTTACTGACCTCAATGTCGGTATGCGGTAACTTGGTATAGATCATTCGACTACTGATTCATTAACTTATCAATCCGCAAAATTACGAATATTAAATCCCTGAAAGATATCCCAAGGAAATTATCCCAACTCTACTAAAATAGGGCAATGGTCACTATGTTTGGCATCTGATAATATCACCGAACGTTTTAAGCGATTCTCGAGAGATTCGCTCACCATTCCATAATCCAAACGCCAGCCTTTATTGTTGTTTCTGGCATTGGCCCGGTAGCTCCACCAAGTGTAATTGTGCGGTTCCTTATTCAAATGCCTAAAACTGTCAATAAATCCACTTTTAATGAAGTTTCCAATCCATTCACGTTCCACGGGTAAAAATCCAGATACCTTTTTATTGCGAATGGGATCGTGAATGTCTATGGCCTCATGACAGATATTATAATCTCCGAGAATAATTAGATTAGGATGTTCTTTCCTTAAGTGGTCAACGTACCTCTGAAATTCTGCCATGTATTTTAGCTTAAAAGCCAATCGATCCATATTCGTTCCAGAGGGTAGATAGAGACTCATTATCGAAACCCCATTAAAATCAGCTCGAAGGTTCCTTCCCTCAAAATCCATATACTCGATTCCGGTGCCATATTCCACATGGTCTGGTTTATTCTTTGATAAAATGGCAACACCGCTATAGCCCTTTTTATTGGCACTGTACCAATAATTGTTGGAATAGCCCACTTCTTCGAACAAGGAAAGGTCCAATTGCTCTTTCATGGCCTTTATTTCCTGTAGGCAGATCACATCGGGGTCTGTTGCCTTCAACCAATCCAAAAATCCCTTGTTAATTGCGGCCCGAATGCCATTTACGTTATATGAGACTATTTTCACTTTTCCAAATTTGGCCTAAAAATAGCGAATGTTTTTTTGTTCATAAAGATCTACACCCGTCAATTAAAAATCCTCTTTTATTAGGTCCAAATCAATAATTCATATTTACTTTTACCACTTTGGAACGGGATTTGTTTTACATCTGGAATATCAATACTTAGTGCAATGAAAAACCTTTTTCTTATAATCGCATTGTTGGGTGTTGTCTTTGTCAATGCGCAGGCTTATCCCAGGTTCGACAATGACAATGAGCTAAAATTTAATATAGGCCTATTCTTGGCCAGTAGTACTGTCGAGGGTTCTTATGAGTACTTTTTCAATGAAGATACGAGTATAGGCGGAACCCTATATTTTGATAGCGATGCCACGGACTATAATGGGAATTTCGGTATAGGCCCCAACCTTAGGGCTTATTTTGGGTATGCCCCAAGAAGTGGTTTCTTCGCCGAGGCATTTGGTCTCTATTATACTGGTGAAGACCAAGTTCCTGATAATAATCTTGGGGTTCGAAACAATGATTACAGCACTACCGCATTAGGTTTGGGGGTGGGGAACAAATGGGTTACCCAAAGCGAAAAATTCAGTTTAGAAATGAGTGCGGGAATCGGAAGGAATTTTAATCCAGAGGATTTTCAGGATACCTTTATGTTTCGTGCCGGGTTTTCCTTAGGATTTAGGTTTTAATACATTTACGATATAAAATGAGCAACAACAATTTTGGACTGTTTTAGAAATGTTGATTTGTAAATTACATCTACCCTATAAAAACGAATTAATATCAACAGATGAAAAGATTATTCTTATTTCCTGTTCTAGTCGTTTTCTGCGCCAATTTGATTCAAGGCCAAGAGAAAGCAAATGACGTTCAAGCCCGTAACGAATTTAAACTGAATGCATCCAATCTAATCGCTTTCACTTTTGTTGATGTTTCTTATGAAACCTTACTAAATGAAGAATCCTCTTTAGGGGTGGGTGTTTTGGTCAATGTAGGTGATGACAACTTTTTAGATGAATATAGAACTTTCTCCTTGACGCCATATTACAGACAGTATTTCTCCAAAAAATACGCCAAAGGCTTTTTCGTTGAGGGATTTGGCATGTTGAATTCAGGAAAAGAAGAGTATTATATTTATGATGACATCAATGGATCGGATTATGTAACCGATGATAAATATACCGATTTCGCACTGGGAATTTCAATAGGTGGCAAGTTCGTGACCAATAGAGGTTTTGTTGCTGAAATCTATGGAGGTCTAGGTCGAAACTTAATTGGAGGGAATCAATACTTTTCAGAAGTAGTTGGTAGGGGTGGTATCGCTATTGGGTATCGATTTTAGACTAGAATAATCCCTTTCTTTCTTGCTTTAATCCACATCATCGAACTTGGTATCCACGGTCTTGATTCGTTCATTAATCTCAAAATCGTGCATAAGGTTGTTCTCGAATTGTAAGGATTTATATCCCATATCGAATAAAGTATAGTTCATTTTATTCTTTGATTTTGCCAATTCTTGGTCTATTCCCAACCTATTGTTTTGCAGTTGTAACAACTTTAAGTTAGGTAGTTCAAAAACAACATTGGGTACTGCACCTATTAGGTTGTTTTCTAGAAGTACTAATCTATTAAGGCGTTTTAACTTTCCCAAACTTTCTGGTATTTGACCTTCAATTCGATTGTTACCAAGTTCCAAACCTTCCAATTCAGCCAAATTTCCCAGTGATTCCGGAATCTCACCCTGAATCTTATTGCTCGACACCACAAATAGTTTTAAATTGGGCAAATTGCCAATGCTTTCCGGTATTGACCCCGATAGTTGATTATCAAACAAATCTAGGATAACCAAAGACCACAACTCACCAATATTTTCTGGTATAGATCCCGAAAACCTATTTTTTCCCATTCTAAGAACATGTAACTGTTTCAAAGAAGTTATTGAGTGTGGTATCTGTCCGTACAATTGATTAAAGGCAACATTCAGTACTTTGAGGTGCTTTAATTTACCGATGGAATTAGGGAGTTGACCTAGAAGATTGTTGTTAAATAAATTAAGACCAACAACATGATTATTCTCTATTTGAACCCCATACCATGTAGTCACGGATTGGTTCAAATGCCAGGTATTTGTCCAATTTTCCCCTTGGGTGCTCTGAAACAATTCCAAAAGTACCTCTTTTTCTAATTTAGATACCTTAGCATTCATTGTTGAAACAACCAATAAAAAAACAATGAAATAGATTTTTTTCATAGAATTGACTTAATACCCATCAAACTAAAGAAAGTTCCTTAGTGTTACAATCTTGTCCTTTCCCTATAGTATGTTGCTAAAGTAACGAAGAATCCCTTAAATTTATTGTAATTCAACGATGTCATCAAACCAAGTGTTATTGTTGTGACAGCCGTTTAATCATAGGAAATAGAGCAGGTGTTTGTATGTTCTTATTACCCGTACGGTACGTTTTGATAATTTTTTAATTGCCATTTTAGTCCTATTCGAAAATACCATTCTAGTTTTGTTTTAATATGTAATTTTAGCAGCCTATCTTCCCCCTATGAAAATATTGACTTTTATTCTTCTATTATTTTGTACCTGCTCCTTATCAATTGCCCAAAAAACCATTCTCAATGACAGCATTACCCAATTGGAAGAGGTGATTTTGTCGGACTCCTTAAAATCCAAACAGGCAACAGGCATTGTATCTTCAAAGGTAATCGGTGCCAAGGTATTTCAGAATTCAAGTCCGGTTGAAATGGTTTCTTCCCTAAACCAGATATCAGGTGTATATGTACTTTCAGGTGCTTTGAATACCAACAGAATCACGATTCGTGGTGTGGGCGCCAGAACTCCTTTTGGTACGGATAAGATCAGATTATACTTTAATGAAATCCCGGTTACCAATGGTACAGGATTCTCTACAATTGAAGCCTACGACCTTGAGAACATGAATTCAATTGAAGTCATTAAAGGCCCTAAAGGAACTGCTTTTGGGGCAAATATGGGCGGTACGATTATCTTAAACCCCAAAGAAGCCTTACTAGAATCAACTACGCTAAGGAATAATTTCACGCTAGGCTCCTATGGTTTGATCAAAAATAGCTTAGGTTTTACCCATACAGATGACAAACTATCCTTGGAGCTGCGCTACGGACATATGGCTATTGATGGTTATCGTGATAACAACCGCTATGAACGAGATGGCATATTATTGAATACCGCTTACACAATCAATAGAAAAAGTAAGATTGCATTCCTTTTGAATTATATTGACTATACAGCACAAATCGCGAGTTCATTGAACCAAAGTGCCTATGATGAAGACCCCACCCAAGCTGCTTTTACCTGGAATGCAGCAAAAGGTTATGAAGCCAACATATATACCTTGGCGGGGCTTTCTTTTTCCCATGCCTTCGATCAGAAACTTTCGAATACCACAAGTGTCTTTTACACCTATTTAGACCATTATGAAGCAAGGCCTTTTAATATTCTAGACGAATTCACCAACGGTTATGGATTCAGAACCCGTTTCTTGGGTGATTTTAAAATAAAGGAAAAGGCGGCACAATACTCTTTTGGGGCAGAGCTGTATAAAGACAATTATAATTGGGGTACTTTTGAGAATTTGTATGAAGACAATAATGGTAATGGCAGCCTACAAGGCAATGCCTTGAGCGATAATCAAGAATTTAGGACACAATTCAATGCCTTTGGCACATTGACTTTACCTTTTGCCAGTTATTTTACGGCCCAATTGGGCTTGAATATCAACAAGACCAAATATGATTTTAGGGATATATTCAATACAGGGACAACTAACACCAGCGGAAAACGAAGCTTTGACCTTATCTTTTTGCCGAGCCTAAATCTAAACTATACATTTTATCCGAAACAGAGCATATATTTGAACATAAGTCGAGGCTATTCCAATCCCAGCCTGGAAGAGACTTTGACCCCTGAGGGTGTCATAAATCCTGATATTGCCCAGGAAACCGGCACCAATTACGAGCTGGGAAGCCAATTATCCCTGGATAATAATAATTTAAAAATTGAAGTTGCCCTGTACCGAATGGCCATTAAGAACCTTTTAGTGGCTCAACGGATCGGGGAGGATGAATTTATTGGCAAAAATGCCGGAAGTACCAAACACCAGGGTATTGAATTGGATATGAACTACAAGTTGACCCTGGCCCCAAAATTTCAAGTAACGCCATTTCTGGGTTATTCCTATAGTAATCACAAGTTCGTGGAGTTTATAGATCAGGAAAACGATTATTCGGGCAACCCATTAACGGGGATTCCCAAACACAGATTTAACTCTGGTGTACAAATGCAATGGCGAAACGGATTGTATTGGAATACAACATACCAATATGTTGGTGCTATTCCGTTAACCGATGCCAATACATTGTCAAGTACATCCTATAATTTATTGAATACACGAATAGGCTTTAAAAGGCAGCTATCCCATACCATAACTATTGGTTTGGACTTTGGTATTAACAACCTTACCGATACTCAATATGCCCAATCGGTATTGATCAATGCCTCAAGTTTTGGAGGTAATGCCCCGCGCTATTTTTATCCTGGGAATGACCGGAATTATTATGGAGGTCTACTCCTGAATTACAGGCTGTAACAGGTCTTTTTTGGAAGATTATTGATTAACTTGGCAGTATAAGGGAACAAAAGTTATGAACTATATCCAATTGTTTTAGGTAAGCCCAAAAAAAATGAAATTCAAGAGTAGGAAAGATCTTTTATTTAGTTCAGTATTTCTTGGGCTAAGCATATTCCTTATTGGGTTTACAATATCTACAATGATCACTGCAAAATCAAATTTTTCGCTGTACGAAAGTTGGCCATTACTATTGATTCTTGTTGGGGCAGGATTCTTTCTTTGGATATATTTTGGGACCAACTACGAATTAAGTGAAGACGGATTTATCTATAGGTTTGGACCAATAAACGGAAAAATAAGTGTTTGCCGAATAAAAGAAATCGTAAAAGGAAAAACTCTATGGACGGGTTTTAGACCTGCCTTGGCGATAAAAGGATTAATAGTAAAATATGACCAGTACAATGAGATTTATATAAGTCCAAAAACGAATGATTCTTTCATTGAAAAAATCTTGGAATTGAATAACGGTATAAAAATAACGAAATAGAAAGCCTACTTTCAAAAAACCTATGATCCATAGCGATTTAATCCAAAAATGAAAAAATAACTCTATACAACTAGATTCCTAAACCAACAATTTCAGTTACAAATAACCACTGCGGAATCATCCGAACCGAAGCGATCAATGCTTGTAATACCAAGAAATGAAAACCCACAAACTATTATTCTGTATTCTAGTAATCGGCGCAACTGCATGCAAACCGGTAAAGATCCATTCGGAACTATTTCTAAAAGAAGAATCAAAGGTCTTGCTTGGGCAGGAAGGGGCCATAGAATTTTTCTATTGGGAGATTCAAAATGATGAGAAACTATGGGGCCCGGAACTGGGTCAGGTAGACGGAATTAAGGAATTTAGAGACTCGCTGAAAATAAAATTAGGGGAACTTAGCTACAAAGCGACAATCGAGAAAGAAAGCACCCAGGGTCTTGACGACCGAAATCCAGACGATGAGATCGACGGGGATAGCAAAAATGCATTCCTAGTACATTCTGGCAATACGGGTATGATTCGAGTGGTCAACCATTTAGAAGCTCAGATATTAAATTACCAGTTAGCTAAGTACCCATTATTGAGTCATCCTACCGAGTTTCATGGTTTCATTGTATATCATCCAAAAATGGACAAATTCAGAATATACTATGGAGCGAGCGATAGTCCATGGCCACCACACCCCGAACCATTGCTTGTTGAGATAGAAAAAGATATTAAGCACGGGTGGCGGCTCAAATACCATCTTCACAATCACTATGAACCTGCTTCTAAGAATTATTTGGGAATATTGGCTCCAAGTTTGGCCGACGCTCAGTACTACAAGATGCTTTCTGAAAACTACAATATTGAAAAGGCGCTAATAACCAACGGATTTCACACTTTGGTAATTGATGCTAACGAATTTACTGAGTTCGAATCCCATTAAAACCAACCATGGGTTACTTTCAAGCAGCTAGGTTAGAACTGAAAAGCTGATCACAACTATTCCTGAAATCCATTGCGGTGGATTTTCTAATCACTCTTTTGGCTTGGCAAAACTTAAATCCTTAACTTTAAGGAACAACTGGATACTCGGCTGAAAAATCCTGTTTGCAAGCCTTACTTTCAGTAGAAAGCCGGGGCAGCTCATCCGCTTCAATTTCAGAACCACTGAGTGATTAAGAAATGATCTAATAAAAATGAAAAAATTACTCTTACTGTTTATTGCGCTACTAGTTTCCTCATGTAATGAAAATAATGTACGAAATGTAGCCACTGAAGCGAGCTTGAATATAACTACCGAAAAGGAAAAACTTCGGTTTTTGAAAGAAGTAGAATGGCCAAAAGCATATAGAGAGCAAGATACTATGCTACTGGATAGAATTTTAGGAGATGATTTCCAAATGATTGGGAACGATGGTCACTGGTCAAACAAAGTGAAACAACTAGAGCGAATTAAAGAAGCTCCCATGGATCACGACTCCTTCTCATATGAAATAAAAAGACTTGAAATTCTAGACAATGGTACCGCAATAATTGCCGGAACCGGACATATCATAAATGACGGGAAAGAAACTACTTATCAGTCTAGTAATATTCTTGTTAATAGAAATGGAATATGGAAAGCTGTACTTTCACATGTTTCAGGTGTTCAGGAAATGGAATAGACTATACATAGTGTCATAGATAATCCATTATTGGTCAAGTTCCATAAGTGAAATTTTGTATAGTAGCAATATGGTGATTCCTACTCTGAAATATCATTGGTTTTTTGCTACAACGAAATCATAGCCAGACTGTTACCATTTATTGCCAAAAATTATAGTTTAGATAAAATGAAGAATAAAATTTTAGCAGTAATACTTATTACTTTCATTATAGCGGGTTGTTCCAATAAAGAAAAACCAAGGTTGCCAAAAACATATAACATACTATCGGACTTAATAAAAGATAACTCCGCAGACTTAAAATGGTTTAATGAAGCCAAAACATTTTCGATAGATGATAATTCATTAACAGTGATTGTTGAAAAGGGTACAGATTTTTTCAATAATCCAGAGGATGGCTCAATAACTTCAACAGCACCTTTTTTCTATAAAGAAGTTAGTGGTGATTTTGTTGCAAAGGCTTTAGTGCGCCCTGACTTTTCCTCGATATGGAATGCAGTTGCCTTAATGGTATATATTGACGATAATCATTGGATCAAGTTTGCTTATGAAAATTCTGATGCAACTGGTCAAAGTATCGTTACTGTTGTGACAAAGAATGTCTCTGATGATGCAAATGGTGTTGTGTTAGCCCGTGAAGATCAGGTATGGCTCAAATTAATTCGTAAAGACAATGTCTATTCCATGCATTGGTCATTGGATGATGTCATCTATAAAATGGCTCGTTTATCAGCCATGCCTTCAACGGATTCCGTAAAGATTGGTATTGAGGCTCAATGCCCTGTTGGAGAATCCGCCACACATCAGATTCATTTTTTCGGATTAGAGAAAACAACTGTTAGTGATTTAAGAAAAGGGGAATGATTAAGAATAAAGGTCTGGTAACCATCGAAAACCGACATATGCATTGAAAAATGGATGATTGGGCCAAATTTTTAAAGGGAGGTGATTTAAGGTCAATTGGCAAGGTTGAAAACCTTGTTCCATTGGTTCAAAACCAAGCTGATTTTGACAAACTTTTCAACTATCTACATTCAGGAGATAGACTGGTCGTGATGAGGGCAGCAGATGCCATTGATAAAATCACGATAAACAAACCTGAATTTCTCTCAAAACACAAAAAAGACATAGTTAAATTTTTGAGCACGACAATAGATAAGGAATTCAAATGGCATTTGGCTTTAATGATTCCACGACTCAATTTATCCGATAAGGAATTAAGGGCAGCTTGGGATAAATTATCACAATGGGCAATGGATACAGAAGAAAGTAGAATTGTCAGGGTGAATTCAATACAATCCTTATTCGATATGGCTAGTCGTCGTAAGGCGTTTGAAGCAGAAATCCGGTTGATTTCAGAGCAAATTAAATCTGAGAATGTTCCCTCACTAAAGGCCAGATTGAAAAAATTAAAAAGGAAAGGAAATCACACGTGATATAATTTGTATTTCAGTTGTAAGCCAACTGACCCATATCATTTTCAGGTTGCATTTTAGCCGTTTAATTTGTGAACTAATCCAATCTTAGAATTATGGAACTTTTGAAAGAATATCTAATCCCATGGATTGCGAGTAATAGTATTGCCATTCTTATTTTGATAGCTGCGATTCGCATACCAAAACTGGCTCGTTTACTATTTGTTCTGCTGTTCGCCTGGGCATGCTGGCTCAATTACACCACCGCGCACAAAAACCCAGACGATTATTTGAATTATGCAACATTAACCCCTTTTAGTCTTTATCGTGATTTTATCAATGGCTGGTTTAAAGAGCACATTACTATAATGGTTACTTTAATCGCTTTTGGGCAGGGATTAATAGCCCTGGGTATGTTACTCAAAAATTGGATGGTTCGTCTTGCTGGTCTCGGTGCTATCATTTTTTTCTTGGCAATCGCACCTTTTGGTATAGGTTCAGGATTTCCTGCCACTCTACTATCTGCCGCATCGATTTATTTCATTCTGAAAAATGATGACTTGAATTACCTGTGGAAATTTAAGTCTAAGAAAACAATTAATCAATAACCAATAAAATCTTGTTTTTTGCTAACCGATTTCTTTGGTCAAACTCCTTTCAATCAATATCCCTCGTTCGCGTCGGAAAATTAGTCTATCCGCTGCAACCAAGTTCTCATATCAACTTCCTTGTGGATAATCCCGTTTACCTCTGAAATAGCTACCCGTTGTTGTTCCATGGTATCGCGATGGCGAATGGTCACAGTTTGGTCTTCCAACGTTTGGTGATCTACAGTAATACAAAATGGGGTTCCAGCGGCATCCTGCCTTCTATAGCGACGCCCAACCGCATCTTTTTCATCATAGATTACGTTAAGGTCCCATTTAAGGTCATCAATAATCCTATGGGCTACTTCTGGGAGTCCGTCCTTTTTGACCAAGGGCAGTACAGCGGCTTTCGTTGGGGCCAATACAGCTGGTAATTTCAGTACTGTTCTTGTAGTACCGTTTTCAAGTTCTTCTTCATGTAGTGATTTTGAGAAAATGGCCAGGAACATCCGGTCCAGACCAATAGAGGTCTCAATTACATAGGGCACATAATTATCCTTAAGTTCAGGGTCAAAATATTGTAATTTTTTACCGGAGTATTTTTCGTGTTGACTTAAATCAAAATCCGTTCTGGAGTGAATGCCTTCCAATTCCTTAAATCCAAATGGGAATTTGAATTCTATATCCGCGGCTGCATCGGCATAATGGGCCAGTTTTTCGTGATCGTGAAAACGGTAATTTTCCCCGCCCATACCCAATGACAAATGCCATTTTAATCGATTTTCCTTCCATTTTTCATACCACTCTTGTTGTGAACCGGGACGAATAAAGAATTGCATTTCCATTTGTTCAAACTCGCGCATTCTAAAGATAAACTGTCTGGCCACGATTTCATTGCGAAAGGCCTTTCCGGTCTGGGCAATCCCAAATGGGATTTTCATACGACCTGTTTTCTGTACATTCAAGAAATTAACGAAAATACCTTGGGCGGTTTCCGGCCTTAAATACAGATCCATTGCGCTTTCTGCAGAGGCACCCAATTTGGTCCCGAACATAAGATTGAACTGCTTAACATCCGTCCAATTCTTGGAACCGGACATAGGACAGGCGATATCCAACTCTTCAATAAGGCTTTTTACATCGGCCAAGTCTTCAGTTTCCAATGACCTACCCAATCTTTTTAAGATACCATCTGCCTTTTCCTGGTAGTCGACCACTCTTTGATTAGTGCTTATAAATTGTTCCCTATCAAAAGTATCACCAAAACGTTTGGCAGCCTTGGCAACTTCTTTATCTATCTTAGTTTCAATCTTAGCGACGTAATCCTCTACCAGTACATCGGCACGATATCTTTTTTTCGAATCTTTATTATCTATCAATGGATCATTAAAGGCATCTACATGTCCAGACGCCTTCCAAGTAGTTGGGTGCATAAAAATGGCAGCATCAATCCCGATGATATTCTCATTGAGTTGAACCATTGCCTTCCACCAATATTCCCTTATATTCTTTTTGAGTTCTACCCCGTTTTGCGCGTAGTCGTAAACGGCGCTTAATCCATCATATATTTCACTGGATTGAAATACATAACCGTACTCCTTTGCATGCGAAATTACCTTCTTAAAATCGTCTTCTTGTTTTGCCATTTGGCAAAAATAGAGTTTTACTTAGAAAAGCTTATACTATTTTAATTGAAATTCCGCAGAGGCGAGCAATCTTTGATCCTCAAAGATATTTACGGTGTATTTTCCAGATTTAAGAGACCCTTCAGGAATAGTAATAACGTCACAAATTGCCATTTCTTCGCCCATAAAAACAAATGAGGCCTTTTTGCTATACATGTTCCCCTGTACCGTAATAATATTGGCATTATCCTCAATAATGCCCATATCAGGCCCTAAAAACTGAAAATATAATACTTTCTCCTTGTTTATCATGGTCGGATCCGCCATAACGGTGACGCAACCCCGAAGTTTTTCTATGGTAGAGGCCTTATTGGTTCGAATGTGTCTATCACCACGTAATCGATAACTAGTTCCCTCAGCTCCTTCAAGCTTTAAATAACTTTTGGTTTTAAGTTCTTTATTAAGTTCCAGTATTTGTTGACGCTGCAATGCTTCAGCTTCAGCGATAGAACTGCTAGCCTTCCTTAATTCCTCGATCTGGGCCTGAGACTCGGCATTCTTCTCGGTAAGAAGCATGTTATTGTATCGTAAGAAATTGTTTTTTAGCTTAAGACTGTCATTTTTAGATTCAAGTCGACGAAGTTCAGATTTGAATTCCCTCAGTTTTTCTATGGTAAAAGTCAACCTTCCCACAGAATCCAATAATTGTTGTACTTCATATCGAGCACCTTGTATTTCAATTTCATTGACTTCATTAAGCGCAGAAAGCCTATCGACATCGGCCTTCATCAAAGTAAGGTCCTTTATCAACAGTTCTTTTTCCTGTTCCAAGAAACTGATTTGGGTATTGGATTGGGCATAGCTATAATAAAAAGCTATTAGAATTCCTATAATCACAGCAACCAAAGCAGCAAGAATGATCTTGTAATTGAATTTATTATCTTGTGCGTCCATCAATCTCGTTCGGCTTTAAGTAGGTTATTAAAACTTAAGATTCGTTGTACTCTAAGCTATCAAATATACTAAATGATCTCAACTCGATCCTGCTACCTAAGGTGTGTTTTGGATGTAATGCACGTTTAAATAGAGGAGAGTATCACCTATGTACCGTTTGTCGAAACCATTTACCACTCACCGAATACACTTTTAACGTAGAAAATGCCGTTGACCGTATTTTTTTTGGACGAAATACAATTAAAAAGGCAAATTCTTTTCTTTTCTTCATCGAAAAGGGCATCGTTAAAAACCTGATTCACCATTTAAAATACAGAAATCAGGAGCAAATTGGGACCTTTTTGGGCGATTGGCATGGCCAGATAATTGCAGAAAACAATTATCTAGATAAAATAGATTATGTTGTTCCTGTTCCCTTGCATCGAAAAAAGTTGAAAAAACGTGGGTATAACCAGGTTTCTGGGTTTGGAAAGCGACTTGCATATCATCTAAAGGCCGAATTCCTTGAAAATGCACTTTTAAAAACAGCCAATACCAAAACCCAGACCAAAAAAGGTAGAATTGGACGTTGGTATAAGAATAAAGCCCTTTATATACTTAACGATCCCTCTCGTCTTGAGAACAAGAACGTTCTTTTGATCGATGATGTGATCACTACAGGGGCTACCATGGAAATCTGCGCCAACGCCCTTTGTCGGGCTAAAGGAGTAACAATTTATATTACGAGTATGGCCATTGTACCCTTAACTTAGATCAGCTCTTTTTGTGAATGGTATGAATAGCCTTTACACAATGTTAATTCTTGAATACAATTTCCAAATTATGTGTTACTTTGCTCCATAGAATTATGAATTGATGTTCAAACGCTTTTTCGCATACATTTTCATCTTATTGATGGCCGCAGCATTGATGCAATGTGCGAGAAGGGGCAGGCCCTCCGGAGGGCCTAAGGATCTTACCCCACCGGTACTGTTAAAAGCAGAGCCCGACAATATGACCATCAATTTCAAGGAGACTAAAATAAGGCTCTATTTTGATGAATTGGTGAAATTGAAAGATGTTCAGGAACAACTCATTGTTTCACCCCCTCTGAAATATCAACCCAATATAACACCTCAAGGAGGTGCAAACAAATTCATTGAAATCAATATAAAAGATACGCTCCAGGAGAATACGACCTATACCTTCAATTTTGGACAAAGTATTGTCGACAATAATGAGGGAAATCCTACTAGTTTTTTAACCTATGTTTTTTCTACTGGAAGTTATATTGATTCATTGGAAGTTAAAGGTGCGATCAAGGATGCTTTTAACCAAAAAGTAGATGAATTCGTAAGTGTAATGCTTTATGAAATCGATACAGCCTATACGGATTCTACCATATTTGAACGACCTCCCAATTATATAACCAACACCTTGGATAGTGCCGTCATCTTTACACTTGGTAACCTAAAAGCAGGTAATTATGCGATGTTCGCACTTAAAGATGCCTCGAAAAATAATATGTTCGATCAGAACACCGATAAAATTGCTTTTCTCCAGGATACGGTTTCAGTCCCAACAGATTCAACTTTTCTTTTGAACTTGTTCAAGGAAATACCCGATTACAAACTACCCGTACCTAGTTTTGCTGCCTCCAACAAAATCATATTTGGGTATTATGGCGATGGAGAAGATATTGAAATTTCTAATTTGTCGATTTTGCCCGATAGTGTTAAAACCACTATTATCAAGGAGCGTGAAAAAGATTCCTTGAATTATTGGTTCACCCCTTTTGAAATGGATTCTTTGATTTTCACTGTTAAAAACAACACGCTTCAGGTAATTGATACATTTACGGTCAAA
>CAZHJO010000017.1:0-17774 GCA_964532755.1 uncultured Maribacter sp.
CGACAACAAAACTTGTATTGGGATTAGCTTGGATAAAACTAGCAGTTGCACCATTAGCACTTGCGCCAAAACTATTTGCCCCAAAGAAATTCGCAAGACCATCCGAGTTGAAAATATTAGTTACAACTATATTGGTCGACAAGTTTTGAGTTATGTCATAGCCAATACCTACATTAAAAATACTATAGGCAGGTAATTGAAATGCGTTGGCGATATTACCTTCCCGCTGTCCCATAAACTGCCATCTAAGAAATCCGTTCAACTTTTCTTTTTGATAAGCAGCTCCAAGATTAAACATCAATCTTGGATTAAAGGACAAGGTATTGCCAGAATAGTCTGTAATCGTATCGTCGGCTGAATCAACAGACCCTGCGGCATCGTAGACGGTCCATTTTGTTGCCTTTGGATTTTGCAGCGTCCCATTGAAACTAAAGGTCAAACAGGAGATTGGGGCATAGGCGCTTTCCCATTCAATACCCAAGGTACGTGAATCATTAAACTGTACAGGGGCATAAAACACGCTCCCATCGGCTGGGTCAAACTGAAAATCGGCGATTCCTATGTTCTTTAGTCGACTCCAAAAAGCTGTGGCCATTGCTGAAATTTGGTTCTTGCTAAATTTTAATCCTATTTCGGTCTGTGTAATTCCCTGGACCTCTCCTTTTTGATTGATTGGAACCCCTGAAAAATTGTTGAAATAATAGTTTAATTCGGGGGCTTTATTTCCCGAAGAAAAACGAGCGAAAACAGCCGTATCATCATTGATTTTATAGTTCAACGCGGCTGAATAAGAGAGGTAGCTGTACTTAAAGTCAAAATTGTCCCTTGCTCCTGTCGGCATTAGGATTCCATTGTCATAAGCGGTAAGCGGATTCCCGTCATATCCACCTTCTCGCTCAAAAGGAGCCGCTTGGTCCTTGCTCCCTTTATGACCAATAGATTCATATCGTAAACCAACATCCACATGCAAACGATCTTCCAATTTCCATCGGTCATTTGCAAAAAAAGCCAATTGATGTACATCAGCCGTGGAATTATCGAAAAACAATCCTCCATAATTACTCAAGCCATTTGAATCAGATAAAGCTAATACGGGTTGCCCGGGATTCTCCAAAGTGACCTGTAACATTCTAGGATTTGGTTCATAAGTGACATAACCAAAGCTGCCTTGTGTAAAAAGTGAAGTATCTGAAAAACCAGAACCAAAACCAAAGGTAAAATCATGATTCTGGGACATTTTTCTAATAGTTAATTGATTCATCCATTCATCCGATCTATTTTGCTTGAGCCAGGAAGCCGTTCCCATTATGGCATCATTAGGTAATGTCCCAGTACCTAAATACTGGATAGATTCACCTGCCAAAATTCCAGTATTGTCCAATCTCGCTAACTCTATCCCATTAACAGCATCCTTAAAAACAATTTGCCCTACGGGAAATTGCGCGCCACTTATGAAATACGCCAATGGATTATCCAAAGAAACAAATGCATTGCTAATAGCTGTCTGCCAATTGGCATTTTTATATGAGTGCTTTATATTGAGCCTTATTGACCAGTCATTCTCAAGATCTTGCAATAGATCCACCCCAAAAGCCCTATCCTGGGCATGAACACCCTGTGAAGGATCAAAATGATTTACGGCCCCTTCAATTAATTTTCTTCCATCGGGGACATTGGCAGAAAAAGCCGGCATCAATAGGGCTGTTGTATTAAAATCCTGATTAAAAGCCGCCTCCGGATTATTCCAATTGGTAGCGGCAACCCCGGTATATCTATTTGTAAAATCATCAAGCAATTTACCATAAAACTTAATGAAACCATTACTATGTCTTTTGAGAACATTGAATTTCAATTGTCCTCCTTTACTAAAGGTAAAATCAGTATTACGGGCTCCATCATCCTTACGGTAATGCCCGCCAAGGTTAAAGAACCAATTATTACCCAAGGGACCTCCTAGCGACCCATCAATTCTAAACAGTGAATTGGAATCTCCCTGTATACCCCCTTGAAGTCGTATTTCACCACTCAAGACATCCCTGGGTCCTTGAGAAATAAAATTATAAATTCCGCCTGGTCCGTTCAATGCAGTAATTGTCGCACTACCTCCTCTAATAGCTTCGACCCTATCTGTAGTTATATCAATTCGGTGAAAAATGTCAGGACTGTAATACGAATGTTGAACCAAACTCACAGGTAAGCCATCTTCTTGAAGTGAAACGTAATACCACCCCATATCATCCTCTGCCGAAGCAGCTATACCACGTGCATATATCCTAGTAAAAACTTCACCGGCAGAGGGATCAGTAAATGTCCCAGGTACGGATTGTAGCAGATCAGCTACACCTCTAGGAAATGCCTGCTTCAAAACGCTGGAGCCCAATGTTGTTATCGCTGTGCTCGATGACAGCTTGCTACGTGGTTCAAAAGTTCCTGTAACGACAACACTGTGTAAAGCAAGCGGGTCATCTTCCAAAACAATACGCAACTCAATATCCTGTTCCTCAATATTCAGGGCTGTATTAAAGGTCTTTGCCCCGAGATACGTTAGCGATATCATATACTGCCCTGACTTCAATTCTGTCACTTTAAAACGGCCATGAATATTCGAAGTAGCAAAACGGCCGCCAGGGGTAACAAGAACATGTGCTCCTACCAATGGTCCACCTTGGTCGTCTTTAATCTCCCCCAAAACCGAATACTGTGCCCAAGAAGAATTCCCGATAAACAAAATCACAATTAAAATATAAAGGGAGAAATCCTTGTTCATTATCGGCATGTTTAGAGCGCAAATTTACCACTAAACTTAAGTTATGCAATTTGGGGATTATACATTTAAGGGAAAGGCGTTAATACCTATTGAAAAATGGCATCAGGAATTCGCTTTCAGGTACATCTTTCTGAACACCAGTGGTGAGCATTTTATAAACTTTTGAAACTGCCTATAAAAAAAAGGCAAACTTTCATAACCACAATCGTACGCCACTTGATTAATTTGATTGTTCGTTTCTATCAGCATCTTACAGGCAAGATTGATTCTGTATTCATTCACAAAGGTGAAAAATGATTTATTCAACGATTTTTTGAAAAATCTACAAAAGGCTTCATCTCCCATAGAAACCAAACCAGATACGTCCTGTAATCTTATTTTATTATTGTAATTCTCTTGCACATAGTCATACACCATATCTATTCTATCATGGTTCTTTGTATCCAATCTAGCAGTGAATTCCGTAGTTGTAAGTAGTTCCACTTCCTCAGTGTTACTTAACTCCTCCAATAAGGTGATAAAATCCATTAACTTTTTAAAAGGCGATTCTTTCATTAACCGATTAAGTCTCGGAAGTGTTTTATTGGCAAATTGAGTGTCAAATTTTAAACCTTTTGAAGCGGTATCGAAGAACTTCTTGATAGTGATAAATTCACTTTGGTCTATCCAACCATCACCTAAAATAGCAGCATCCCATTGAAAAACCAATGATTTCACAATTCCTTTGTTCTTAGGTGTATTTTTCCAACAATGCGGAATATCCGGTCCTAATAGTACAAAATCCCCTTCTTCAAACTTTTGAATGCTATTACCTACATAACGCATTCCCTTGCCCTTTACGATATAGGTGAGCTCATATTCGTTGTGAAAATGTAATGGTGCCTCAAAATTATCATGCTCGTAGACAAAGGCCTTGAAGGAGCTGTTTAAACCAGAAGTAACCTTTTCAAATTGTGCTATCATTGCGTTGCAAAAATATCCAATAATGCGTAAAAAAACAATAACATGATAAATATCATGTCAAAATAAGGTATTAATATGCTAAAATCCAGAATCACTTACTAATCAATTCATTATAACTTTATAATATTCTAAATTTCTGAACAATGACAAAGCGAGAGATAATAAAAATGGTACTTGACCACAAGAAACCCCCGTATGTACCATGGTCCTTTAAGTTTACAAAGGAACCTAAAGAAATGCTTCAAGCGTACTATAAAACAGATGATCTGGACATTGCCCTGGGTAATCATATTTTAAACCTTGGTAGTGATATCGGCTTTTTTGAAGAAGTCAAAAAAGATTATTTTAAGGATGTTTTCCAAGTAGTTTGGGATAGGTCAATAGATAAGGATATAGGAATGCCAATTGAGGATATCATCAAAGAACCTACGCTTGAGGGAATTGAGTTTCCTAATCCACATGATCCACGTTTTTTTGCAAATATTGAAACTGAAATTGAGAAGAAACCAGATTTATTCCGGGTTTTTCAGATTGGATTCTCATTATACGAAAGAGCTTGGTCTATGCGCGGTATGGAAAACCTATTGATGGACTTTTTCATGTATCCTGATTTTGTTCATGAACTTTTAGGTAAAATAACCGATTATAACATTGCCCAAGTTGACAAAGCCTTGGAATACGATATTGATGCAGTTTATTTTGGGGACGATTGGGGGCAACAGCATGGTTTGATCATGGGAGCTGATTTATGGCATGAATTTTTGTATCCCCATATTCAGAGAATGTACAAAAGGGTCAAAGACGCAGAAAAATATGTAATGATCCATTCTTGTGGGGATGTAGATGAGCTATTCCCTTCTTTAATTGACGCTGGTTTAAACTGTTTCAATCCTTTCCAGCCAGAAGTAATGGATGTGCATGAAATTCATAATGATTATTTAGGGAAATTATGTTTCCATGGAGGTTTATCAATGCAAAAAACATTGCCTTTTGGGACAGCTGAAGAAGTAAGGGAAGAGTCATTAAGTCTATTGAAAATGGGTAAAAAAGGAGGTTATATATTCTCACCCTCCCACTCCGTAGAAAGCGATACTACTTTAGAAAATATATTAACGTTTATCGAGGTTGCGCAAGCGCAACTGAAAGAAAAAGAATTGGTATAATGGAAGAATTATTCAACAAAATATCTGATTGCGTCGAGTTTGGTAAGATTAATAAGGCAGCTCCTTATCCTCCAAACATGAAAGACCAGGATGGAGCTGACGAATTAACCATCCAAGCTTTGGAACAAGGAGCTACTGCAGGCGAAGTACTCTCAAAGGGATTAATAGTAGGAATGGAGAAAGTGGGTATTAAATTTAGGGAAAACAAAGTATTTGTGCCCCAAGTATTAATGTCTGCCAAGGCCATGAATACTGCGATGCTGCATTTAAAGCCATTGTTTGCAGCAGGAAATCAAGATAAAAAAGGCGTTTTCATTATTGGAACCGTTGCTGGTGACTTACATGATATTGGAAAAAACCTGGTTTCCATGATTGTTGAAGGAAATGGTTACGAGGTTATCGATTTAGGTACAGATGTCCCAGCTAAAAAATTCCTGGATACCATCAATGAGTTTCCAGATGCCATAGTAGGTTTATCTTCATTATTGACAACGACAATGGGAAGCATGGAGAATATAGTGAAAGAAATAAAAGCCGCATTTCCCAACCAAAAAGTCTCGGTTGGCGGAGCGCCTATTACTCAGGATTTCTGTGATAAGATTGGAGCGGATAATTTTTCTGCAGATCCACAAGGCGTGGTAGAATTTATGAATAATTTAAAAATGACCGCATAATGAAAGGATTAGAATTGATACAAGCGGCTATGAATCGCCAAAAAGTTGAGCGTATACCTTGGATCCCCTTTGTTGGAGCCCATGCTGGGGAACTCTTAGGGTTAGATGCTACCACATTTTTTAAGTCGGAGCAGCATATTATCGATGGTGCTGAATTAGCGATAAAAAAATACAAACCAGATGGAATTCCCGTGACTTTCGACCTTCAGATCGAAGCAGAAGTCTTGGGTTGTGACATTAAATGGTCAAAAGATAATCCCCCAGCGGTGGTTTCGCATCCATTGGCTGATGGTTCTTTGAAATTAGAGGACCTCAAAGTCCCGTGTAGATGTAAAGGTAGGATTGCAACGGTAATGAATGCAGCTACAAAGATTAAGGAATATCATCCTGATATTGCTTTATATGGATTAATAACAGGGCCTTTTACTTTAGCATTGCACCTTTTGGGCACTGATATTTTTATGAAATTATTCGAAGATCCAGAATATGTGGAAAAAGTAATGGAATACACCACAAAAGTAGGTAAAGCAATGTCGGACTACTATATTGAGGCTGGTTGCGATGTTATTGCCGTGGTCGATCCCATGGTAAGTCAAATAGATCCAATGTCTTTCGAGACGTTTGTATCGCCCTACTGTACTGACTTATTCAGTCATATTAGGGAATGTGGCGCATTGGGTTCATTCTTCGTTTGCGGTAACGCTTCACAAAATATAGAGGTGATGTGTAAATGTAAACCAGATAATATTTCTATAGATGAGAATATTCCTTTGGACTTCGTAAAAGAGCATGCAGAAAATTATAACTTAAGTTTTGGCGGAAATATGAAGCTGACCTCCGTGTTGTTAATGGGAACTCCTGAAGCTGCAAAATTTGAGGCCATGGAATGCATGGATATTGGCGGCGATACTGGGTTTATTTTAGCTCCGGGTTGCGATTTACCTATGGCAACCCCAGTTGAAAACCTTGAGGCTGTTGCAGAAATCGTCCATGACAACTACCAGCAAGATGTTTTGAGGGCAAAAGGACAAACTACTCAAGATATAGCGTTACTAAACTTGGATGACTATTTTAAAAATGATAAAGTAAAAATAGATATCATAACTCTTGATTCTGCATCTTGCGCACCTTGTCAGTATATGGTAAAAGCCGTTAAATTGGCTGTGGAAGACATTGAAGCGGACAATATAGAATACAGAGAACATAAGATTAAAAATGAAGAAGGTATACAAATGATGATGTCTCTTGGTGTTAGGAATTTACCGACCATTTGTATAGATGGGGAAGTTGAATTTATTTCAATTATTCCTCCTAAAACAGAATTAAAAGAACGTATCCAAAAACATTTAGACCAAAAGCAATTACAAAACGTATGATTGCGGATTTTATTCTTATTAGTGGATTTTTAGGCAGTGGTAAAACAACATTGCTTAAAAATCTTCTGAACTTACATACGGATAAAAGAATCGCGGTCATTCAAAATGAATTTGCTCCTTCAGGCGTAGATGGCAAGGAACTTAAACTCGTAAACCAAGATTTTAAGTTAGTGGAGATCAACAATGGTTCTGTTTTTTGTGTTTGTTTATTAAGCAACTTCATTGAAAACCTTTCAACATTACTTGACCAGTACCATCCGGAAATTATTTATTTGGAAGCTTCTGGAATTTCGGACCCAATTTCTATTTGTGAGTTATTGAACAATGATAGCATCAGCAACAAAGTTAAGTATGCTGGAGCTTGGTGCGTGATAGATGCTTTAAATTTTAATAAAAGTGCACGATTTGTTCAACGGGCAAAACATCAAATACGGGTTGCAGATAAAATTATTCTCAATAAAATTGATTTAGTGGATGATACCCAAGTCAATCAAGTCATTCAATCTGTAAAGGAAATAAATCCATTTGCACATATTGCCAAACACGAATTTTGCAATATTGATTCCGTTGAATTAAACCAAGTTCATACGATACCAAATGGAGCTTTGGAAGACAAACGACAAGAAGACATTAAAACCGCTGTATACAGAACTACAGCAATAATTCCTCTTGAAAACTTAGAAGTATTTTTAAAGGAATTAACCAAAATTAGTATTAGAGCTAAAGGTTTTGTTCGTGTTGATACAAATAAATATAGATTGTTCCATCTAACCTATAATAATTTTGAAATTGTTCCTCTAGAAGACTTTACAGGAAACTGCGAAATTATCGCTTTTGGCGAGGACATGAGTTTAAGGTTGTTAAGAAAAACGTTCCTAAAAGCAAGGGAATTGGTATCATGATCGAGATGATTTCATATAAATTGGATTTTTCAGAAATTAAATTGAACAAGGAAGAGATTTCGTCCTTCATGGGCTTAGGTCCAAATCCTGACGAACCGTTCAATAGTATGATCGACAAGTCTATTGAATTGTTATCCAAAAATAAAAACATAGAAGGGGGTTATGTAATAAAACCGGTTACGGATTTTTCTATAAAAGCTGGAAGTATTAAGGTTGAGGATAAGTTGTTTTACACAGGAAGAATGATTACATCTTTTCTAAACGCTTCCGAACATGTGGCATTATTTACCTGTACGGCCGGTTATGAAGTTGAAAAATGGAGTAAGAAGTTTCAGGCTGAAGACGATTTTGTAATGAGCTACGTTGTAGACGCAACCGGTTCTCTGTTGGTTGAAGGTGCAATGGATATTGTATATGAGAAGTTAAAAGAACATGCTAAAGAAAACAATTTAGCGATTACCAACAGGTACAGTCCGGGATATTGCGAATGGCAGGTTGCAGACCAGCAAAAATTATTCTCATTCTTGCCTAAGGATTTTTGTAACGTTAGTTTAAGTGAATCCTCGCTTATGAGTCCTGTTAAATCGGTTTCAGGAATTGTAGGCATTGGAAAAAAAGTAACGCTTCGTGGCTATATTTGCGATACTTGTAGCAACAAGGATTGCGTTTACCGGGCCAAGAAGATGTATGTAAAACACTAAGCCCCTATTAATTGGTTAATTTTCACTTGTGTTTCTTTCATGGCATTTAAAAGTTCCTCAATATTCAATTCCTCATCCAAACTTGAAGTAAATACAGAGACGGCCAAAACGGCGGTTAAATTTGAATTGTTCCTACCTATGGGAACCGCTATGTCCGTAATGCCACTTGTTAATTTGCTTTTGCCTAAGCGGTATCCCTGATTTCCAATTTCGTCTATCGAAGACAATAGTTCTTTTTGCTCCTTCTTATTCCATTTTGCATAAAAAACATCCCTTGACAATATATCCAATCTTTCTTCCGGCGAAAACATTGATAATAATACGCTACCTGAAGTGGTCCTTGATAGTGGAAAATGAGTTCCTTCCTCAATAGACAATGAAACAGCGCTTGGACTTCTGGTTTGTGCAATGATCAGTAATTGGTCATTGTCCATGATACTCAAATGGCACGATTGTCGGGTAAATTCCGATAAGGACTGCATTGGGTATTGTGCTACACGTTTTAATTCATCGAATGGCGTATGCCGATGTGACAAACTGTACATTTTTAGTGACAATCGATACTTGCCTGCATTGGTACCCCTCAACAAATAACCTCGCTCTTCCAAGCAAACAAGCATTCTGTAAATCTCGCTAGGCGTACGATTTATCCCTTGTGCGATTTCTGCTTGTGACATGGGAACGCCAACTTCAGATAAGTATTCCATTATATCCAACCCTTTATCAAGGGCGGGCGCATTATACTTGGTTAGAACTGTTTCAGCCATGGTAAAAAATAGTATCTAAAATTTGGTAGAAAGGTACTCCAATATTTTGCTATTTCATATATAAAATTAATATTTGTATATAAATTAACCAAATTTAATATGGCGAATCCTTTATTAGGTACTTTAATCCATGCGGTTGGGGGGATTGCGGCCTCTACATGTTATGTTCCTTACCAGAAAATAAAAAAATGGTCTTGGAACTCCTATTGGATAGTTCAGGCATCATTTGCCTGGTTTATTTTTCCTTTTTTAATCGGATTTCTCACTGTCCCAAATTTATTGGATGTATTTCGGGATTCTTCTTCAGAAGTATTGTTCAATGCCACCCTACTGGGCGCAATCTATGGTTTTGGAGGCATGTGTTTTGGTTTCGCCATTAGGCATATAGGGTATTCACTCACCTATACCATTTCAATTGGCATATCAGCAATTTTAGGCACCATTGTTCCCTTGATTATGCATGGCGAGTTATCACAAAAATTCAATGGCCCTGGTGGTTATACCATCTTCTTTGGTATGGCGTTGGCCCTTGTAGGAATCATAATTTGCGGTATCGCTGGCTACAGAAAGGAGAGAGATCTAAAGAAAGGTAATGCCAATATCGGCGAGCCCTTAACATTCAATATGAAAAAAGGCCTGACACTTACTTTAATAGCAGGGGTGTTATCGGCAGTATTCGGAATTTCTCTTGAAGTAGGAGCACCAGTAGCTGAAATTGCAGGGGAATATGGAGCCGGTAACTTTCAGGGTAATGCAAACTTGATATTGTCAACTGGTGGCGCTTTTATCACCAACTTTATTTGGTTCACCATTGCGGGCCTTAAAGCAGGCACGCTTCAAGAAATCATTGATGTGAATGGAATAGGCAAAAAGCATTTCTTCCTAAATCTAGGCTTGTCAATCTTAAGTGGGGCATTGTGGTACGGGCAATTCTTCTTTTACGGGATAGGACATGTACAAATGGGGGCTTATAAATTTGCAAGTTGGGTATTGCATATGTCCATGCTTATATTCTTCAGTTATGTTGTTGGTATCGTCATGAAAGAATGGAAGCAAGTTACAAAACGCACCTATTTTACTTTGGTTATAGCCCTTGTTGTGTTGGTTATTTCGTTTGTGATTATGGCTTACGGAAGTAAAATGGGTACGGAAATTACATCAGGTCACTAATATTGTATTATATAAAAATGAGTGAGGAAAGAATTCAATTAAAAGGAATAACCTGGAACCATAGTCGAGGTTTTACTTCTATGGTTGCAACAGCACAACGATTTTCAGAACTACACCCCAATGTAGATATTACCTGGGAGAAACGTTCACTTCAGGCATTTGCCGATGAACCCATCAATGAATTGGCAAAACGATATGATTTATTGATCATAGACCATCCTTGGGCGGGATTCGCAGGAAAAACCAAGGTAATACTTCCATTGGACGAATACTTGCCAAAATCCTTTATGGAGGATTTGGAAGCCAACACTGTAGGTCGTTCCCATGAAAGCTATTCCTCTAACGGACATCAATGGGCATTGGCCGTCGATGCCGCAACACCAGTTGCTGCGAGTAGGCCCGATATCTTTAAGGAAAAAGAATTAAAACTACCTGAAACTTACGATGACTTATTGAATCTTGCTAAAAAGGGATTGGTTGTCATGCCGGGTATTCCACAGGATACCTTAATGAATTTCTATATGATGTGTTGTACGATGGGAGAAGATGTATGTATATCAAAAGAACATGTAGTAAGTGAGAAAATGGGTATAAACGCCTTGAAACTGCTACGGGAATTAGCTGTAGAAATGGATCCTCAAATTTTTGATTGGAATCCAATTCAAGTCTATGAGGCAATGACACAAACAGATAAATATGCCTATTGTCCTTGGGCTTATGGCTATACAAATTACAGTCGCCAAGGTTATGCTCGTAAACTATTGCATTTTCATGATATGATCGATATTAAGGGATTTGGGAAGGCCATATCTACTTTAGGAGGAACTGGTTTAGCGGTTTCCGCGGAAACGAAAGCATTGGATACGGTCATGAAGTATGTTGCGTATGTAGGATCCGAGCATTGTCAAAAAACCATCTTCTTCGATGGCGGCGGGCAACCAGGCCATAGAAAAGCTTGGACAGATGCATACACCAATCGTATAACCGCCGATTTTTTTAAAAATACCTTACCAACTTTAGATAGAGCATTCCTACGCCCACGATATAATGGACATATGTATTTTCAAGACCGGGCAGGCGCACCTATTAGAGATTATTTGATAGATGGAGGAGATGAAAAAGCGCTATTGGACCATTTGAATATTTTGTATAAAAAATCACTAGAAATCTAAAATAATGAAACCATTAGAAGGAATTTTAGTTCTTGAATTTGCCCAGTTTATGGCCGGACCATCAGCTGGACTGAAATTAGCGGATTTAGGTGCCCGGGTCATAAAGATTGAAAGACCCGTACAGGGCGAAGCAGGCAGACAAATTGCTCTAAAAAATCTATTCTTGGACGGAAGCAGCCTTGTTTTTCATACAGTGAACAGAAACAAGGATTCCTATGCAGCAAATTTAAAGAGCCCCGACGATCTAAAACAGGTGAAAAAGCTCATTGCGCAAGCTGATGTAATGACCCATAACTTCCGACCTGGCGTTATGGAAAAAATAGGACTGGATTATTCAACGGTCCAATCCATTAACCCAAAAATAGTATATGCGACGGTGACTGGTTATGGTACTGAAGGACCCTGGGCTAAAAAACCAGGCCAAGACCTATTGGTACAGTCTATGTCAGGGTTTGCCAATTTATCCGGTAACAAAAACGATGATCCTGTACCTGTAGGTGCTGCAATATCGGATATAATTACGGGCACACATTTAACCCATGGTATTTTGGCAAGTCTTTTAAAACGCGAGAAAACCAAAAAAGGTTCACTTGTGGAGGTTAGTTTATTGGAATCTACGCTAGACTTTCAATTTGAGGTCATCACTACCTATTTGAACGATGGCAACCAAAGACCAGAAAGAGCTGAACAAGGTTCTGCACATGCCTATTTAGGGGCACCTTACGGTGTTTACAAGACAAAAGACGGTTATATTTCGATAGCAATGGGTTCTTTACTGACTTTGGGAGAAGTTCTGGGTTGTTCAGCCTTAAACGAATTTAAGGATACCAACTCCTGGTTTACCCAGCGAGACGAAATAATGGAAATTCTACGATCATTTCTAATCGATAAAAATACCAGTGAATGGCTTTCTATCTTAGAAGCGGATGATATCTGGTGTTCCGATGTGTTCGATTACAAAACCTTAATAGACCATAAGGCATATAAGGTTTTGAAAATGGATCAAAAATTACCGTTACTGTCAGGAGAAGAGGTACACACCACCCGTTGTCCTATACGATTGAATGATGAACGCATTTTTGCCTCAAAATCGGCGCCACGGGTTGGGCAGCATACCAAGGATATTATCAAAGAATTTAACCTCTAAATCGTAAACTGATAGCATGAAACCACTAGAGGATATATTAGTTTTGGATTTAAGCCAATTTTTATCAGCACCCTCGGCAACATTGAGATTGGCCGACTTAGGTGCGAGGGTCATTAAGGTTGAAAGGCCCGTAATCGGCGATATTTGTCGTCAACTCTATGTTTCAAATGTCAGTTTGAACGGAGAATCATCGATTTTTAGAGCTATCAATAGAAACAAAGAAAGCTTTCAAGCCGATTTAAAAAATAAAATAGACAAACATCGCGTCTTAAAACTGCTTGAAAACGCCGACATCTTGGTACATAATTTCAGACCGGGGGTAATTGAACGATTAGGTTTTGATTATGAAACAATAAAAAAAATAAATCCAAGCATCGTATACGGGGAAATATCGGGTTATGGCTCCGAAGGCCCCTGGAAAACAAAACCGGGGCAAGATTTATTAGTCCAATCATTATCAGGTCTTACTTGGTTAAATGGTAATGAAGGAAATGGTCCTACCCCAGTCGGATTGGCGCTTGTAGATATTTTATCCGGAGCTCATTTGGTTCAAGGTATTTTAGCAGCTCTTATTAAAAAAGCAAAAACCGGAATGGGAACAAAAGTATCGGTGAGCATGTTAGAATCAATAATTGATTTTCAATTTGAATCTATCACCACCTTCTATCAGGATGGTGGTCAGCCAACTGTTCGCCCAAAGAACAATAGTGCCCATGCTTATCTTGGGGCACCATACGGTGTTTATAAAACCAAAACAGGCTATCTTGCTTTAGCAATGGGTGCCATCCCTGTTATTGGGGAATTATTGGATTGTAAAGAACTGGCTAGCTATCCTGAACCGGCTAGCTGGTTTACCAAACGTGATGAAATCAAAGGTATTTTAGCCAACCATTTGAGGACAGATACAACCGAAAAGTGGTTGTCCATACTAGAACCAGCGGATATTTGGTGTGCCGAAATTTTGGATTGGCACCGCTTATTTGCCCATGAAGGATTCAAGGCCTTGAACATGATACAGAATGTAACCATGGGTGATGGTTTTGAATATGAAACAACAAGATGCCCCATCAAAATTGATGGGGAATTATTAACCTCTCCATTAGGATCTCCGGCATTAGGGGAACATACCGAGGCGATTTTATGTGAACTAATTTCCAATTGAAATGGACTCAAACACCTTCAGGGTTGCCGTTCGTAAATTTGACGCATTCGAATCCGCAATAGATAAGATATGGGCGTCATTTTGCCAGGAAACGGGTTGTGATTTGAGGTTGGAAGCCGTGCCAATGGATTTGCATCGCTTATACGACACTATTCTAAAAGAAGAGGGATTAAAAAATGGTAGGTGGGATATTGCCCTAATGAACACCGATTGGATTGCAGAGGCTTATAGCTCAAATTCTATCGAAGATTTAACCCCTTATATTCAAAGAAATGCCCCTGAGGATTTTCCCAACGGATGGTCCGAGTCACTTTTATGTAAACAGGAATTTGAGGGGAAAACCGTTGCCCTACCCTTTCATGATGGCCCTGAATGCCTAATCTATAGAAAAGATCTATTTCAATCTGTTGAAGAAGGGGTTGCTTTTTACAAAGAACATGGCAAACCTTTACAAATTCCGAAAACTTGGGATGAACTGATCAAAGTTGCAGAGTTCTTTAATAGGCCTGAAGATGATTTATATGGAACTACCTTCGCCGCCTACCCTGATGGGCATAATACGGTTTTCGATTTTTGTTTGCAACTTTGGACACGGGGTGGAGACTTATTTGAAGAAAACAATGAAATTAAGCTGAATTCAACCCAAGCGATATCGGGTATGGAATTCTATCGTAAAGCCTTGAAAAACACAAATGCTATTCATCCGAATTCAAGGGATTTCGATTCTGTAAAATCGGGGATGGCTTTTGCGAATGGAAATTTGGCCATGATGGTCAACTGGTTTGGGTTCGCTTCTATGTGTGAATTTCTAAACGATTCCAAGGTAAAGGGAAAGGTTGATGTTACCAAGGTCCCTGCAGGTCCTAAGGGAGAAGGTGTTTCTTTAAATGCGTACTGGATGTACGTAATCGGCCGGGGAAGTTTAAAAAAAGACTTGGCATATGATTTTATCAGTTTTGCTATAAATGCCAAAAACGATAAACTATTGACCTTGGAAGGTGCAATTGGCTGCAGAAAATCAACTTGGCATGATGCTGAGGTAAACAAAGCAGTACCCTATTACCATAAATTGGAAGAACTGCATAAAAACACGTGCTCCTTGCCACGTAAAAGCAATTGGTCTGAAATCGCTGCCGTAATCGATCAATTGGTTTTGGAGGTAATTAATACATCATCACCAATTAATAGCATATTGGAGGATGCTCAAAATAAAGTCAACAACATAGAAAAGTCAAACTAATGGATTTGATCTATAAACCAGAATTACCAAAGCAGAAAAGACCTATTTATATTATCGGTGCTGGTGGCATTGTTAGGGATGCTCATTTGCCTGCCTATAAAAATGCAGGTTTTCTAGTGGCAGGTATTACAAACAGAACGAGGCAAAGGGCTGAAGACTTGGCAAAATCATTCAACATTCCCAATGTGTATGATACTGTCGGGGAAATGGTAGCCGCTGCACCTGAAAATGCCGTTTTTGACCTCACATTAATGCCTGATCAGTTTGTAGCTACCCTAAATTTATTACCAGATGAATCTGCTGTACTCATTCAAAAACCAATGGGTGATCATTACGAGCAGACTTTAGAAATTCTGGAAGTTTGTCGCAAAAAGAAATTAAAAGCAGCCATAAATTGCCAAATGCGCTATGCCCCTTATGTAATGGCTGCGAAGTACATCATTGATCAAGGTTTAATTGGGGAGTTGTATGATTTTGAAATTCGTTTAACAACCTACACCCCTTGGGAATATTTCCCTAATGTGGTTAACCATCCTCGCTTGGAGATTCAACAACACAGTATTCATTATATTGATTTAATTCGTTCGTTTTTAGGAAATCCCCTAAAAGTGTATTCAAAAACGCTTCGCAATCCCGACAAGCCTATGTCTTCGACACGCACGACTACGATTATGGACTATAATGACGCCATGCGTGCTATAATCAACACCAACCATGACCACAATTTTGGGGAGAAAAACCAAGAGAGCTTTGTAAAGTGGGAAGGTACTAAAGGAGCCATTAAAGCCAGAATTGGATTGTTGTTGGATTATCCAAACGGAAAACCCGACCTCTTCCAATATTGCATTGTAAATGAAGATGCAGCGCCCCAATGGATTGAAGTTCCTCTTGATGGTTCCTGGTTTCCCGATGCCTTTGTAGGCACTATGGCTTCACTAATGCGCTATGTTGAAGGTTCAACCGACATGCTACCTACGAGCGTTGAAGATGTGGTGCATTCCATGGCCATAGTAGAAGCCGCATACGTATCAAATAATAACGGAGGTGTTTCTCCAAACTATCATATTTAATAGAGCAAAATGCATATAAAATCAAGATTTTACGAGGATTACGAACTAGGAAGCACGAGGGAAACGTTGGGAAGGACAATTACCGAAACCGATTTCGTTGTCCACGCAGGCCATACAGGTGATTTTTTTCCGCATCATATGGATGCTGAGTGGTGTGCTAAGCAACCATTTAAAAAGCGAATTGCCCATGGCACCTTGACCTTTAGTGTTGGAATTGGAATGACCGCCACGGAAATCAATCCAGAGGCCTTTTCCAAAGGATACGACCGTCTACGTTTTGTAAAACCGGTATATATCGGGGATACCATTCGTGTTGTGGTAACCATAAGTGAAAAGAAAGAATCCAAGAGGCCGGAATTGGGGCATATAAATGAACATGTAGAAATATTCAATCAGCGTGATGAGTTGGTATTGGTCTGTGATCATATTCTTTTGGCAAAAAAGAAGAATTAGGAATAATAGCTAAAAACTTCTTTTCATAAAAAATGGCTTACCGTCTAATGGCAGTTTTCAAAGTTATGCCCTATCCAATAAACCAATTTATATTGCGGTAGTTATCTATACGCCTACTCTTTAGGTGAGATTTTAAAGGCGAAGGCATAATCACCCACTTTTTTGCTGGGCAATTTAATACTTAGTCCTTTATCTTCCAATGAAAAGTCCAAGTCTCCAACATTTCCCAATAGTTGTATCGATGCTATCTCAGATGTATAGAGTTCGTTCCCTTTTTTAAGTGAATTAATAAGCAGTTCACCGGATGTTGGCCAATCCAGAACAATTGCGTATAAGACATCTCCTTTTGTTGTAAATCGGATGTCCTTTGCCGTGTTGTCGGGATTTTTGTTCTCGCTCAAATGACCTTCAATAACTTCAGCATCACCCTCGCCATAAATTTCAAAAGTGCGCGTGCCATAAATTGCCTCACCATTTACGTTTAACCACTGTCCCATTTCCAGTAATCTTTCTTTAACCGGTTCAGGGATTTCCCCATTTGCCTTTGGGGTAATATTAAGCAATACAGCCCCATTTTTACTCACCACATCAACCAGAAAGTCTATTAATCTATTGGTTGATTTGTAATTTGGATCTTTGATATGGGACCAAGATTTCCAGTCAATCGAATCATCGGTCAACCAAGGAAAATCCTGTTTTTCCTTCATTCTTGATCTTTCGAGATCTAAAACCGCCGTTCCTTTTGCCAAATCATAGAACTTGTAGGTCGTTACCACCTCTTTATTGTTCTTAATCGCATTTTTATAATAATATTCCAAAAACCCTTTTCTGTAATCTTCCCCTATAACATCCATTTTATTATCGAACCAGACCAAATCCGGATCATATTTATCGATAATTTCCTTCAATCGATTTAACCATTCCTTATTGAATTCTTCATCCGCTAATGGGTAATACCTTTGGACACCTTCATCTATTTCATGGGGATTCATTGGCATTTGATTATCCCCTTTCTTTAATTTAGGGCCATATAAACCAGCATATTCA